>JAADGT010000350.1:0-5289 GCA_013152215.1 Deltaproteobacteria bacterium | reverse complement strand
CATCCCCGCCGTTCCCATCAGCCCGGCGATCACCAGTGCAACGACCCGCTTCCCCATCGGATCCCTCCTCTGCAAGAAGAACGAAAAAAGGCCCCCTGCGAACGCGGAGGGCCCTTCTACCAAGCCGGCCGTGGGGGGGTCAACCGGCCACGATCAACTCCTCGAGCCGCCGCTTGGGCACGTGGTGGACGCCTCGCTCGTCCCGCCAGTACCGAATGTCGCCGCCGGGCTCCAGGTCCTCAATCACCACGGTCTCGGCCGGCTTGCCCAGCGCCAGCACCAGCCGGATGAACAGGGGCTCGGGGATCGACAGGGCCTCGCGCAGCCGCTCCTTCTGAATGGCGCCGATCATGCACCCACCGAGCCCCCGCTCCACGGCTCCCAGCAGCATGGTCTGGGCGGCGATGCCGTCGTCGCACCACCAGTCCTTGGCGATCCGGGTGTCCACGGTGATCACGATGTAGGCCGTGGGCCGCTCGCCCGGAGCCGGACCGGGCCAGTCCTTGAGGTACCCGGCCCAGGCCAGGCAGGGAAAGATCCTGGCGTTGGTCTCGGGGTCGCACGACAGGATGTAGCGCAGGGGCTGACGGTTCGCGGCCGAGGCGGTGTGCCGGGCCAGGTCCACCAGCTCCACGAGGGTGTCCCGCTCGATCCGGTGCGTCTCGTCGAACCGGCGGTAACTGCGGTTCCGGAGCACCAGGCTTCGCAGCTCGCTCATGACCGTCCTCCTTCGGATTCGTCCCGGGGGATGTGGGGCAGCACGAGGAACGTGCCCGTGGCGTGGCCCACCAGCTCTCCGGCCTCGTCCCACAGGTGCATCTGGGCCACGTCCTGGCGGCGGCCGGCTTTGAGCACCTCGCCCACCGCCCGCAGGCCCACGCGCCTCGCCGGCCGGAGGAAGTGGACCGACATCTCCGAGGTGACGATCCAGCACCGCTCGGTCCGGGCCACGGCGCAGGCGAACCAACCCGCGGAGTCGAGCAGCGTGGCGTAGACCCCTCCGTGGATGCCCCCCAGGCCGTGGTCGAGACCCCGGTGGTATGGTAGCGTGACGACGGCCCGATCCCGATCGTCGAACGCCAGGCGCATCCCGAAGGTCCTGGCGATGGGGGCCCGCTCGTGGAACAGGCGAAGGAGCTCGTTGCGGCGCCGGGCGCGCTCCATGGAGGTTCCTCCCGAACGTGAAAAAGGCGACCCTTTCGGGGCCGCCATTGTGTCACCGTCGGCATCGCGAGGCCAGGGCGGAGAGGAAAAAGGGAGGGACGGACCTCCGTGTCCTTCCCGCCCGGACGGGGCTCGCCGGCACCTCCGTGTCCCGGCCCGGGCCGCCCCGCCCATATCGCCTTCAGCCCATGGATCGGCAGCCCCACGGCGGGGCTTGAGAATTTTTTTCGAAGAACACCGAGCCGGGCGTTCAAGGGCCTGCCGCGGACGGCCGATCCAGAATCCATTCCCCTGCGAGTGTGAGGAGTTTGGACCATGGACCTGAAGCGAACCGTGGAGGCCGTGCTGGAGAGCGGCGTGTGCCCGCCCGACCAGGCCATGGCGATCCTCCGGCACCTGGAAGAGGGGCGAGCGGGGTCGGAGGAAATCCGGATGCTGAATCGGCTCCGCGAAGCGCTCGAAACCGGCGAGGTCCGGATCCCGGCCGCCAGCCGGTACCGGAACATCATGGAAGAACTGGTGTGGGCCGAGGTGGAGCGCCGGTGCGAGGACCCCGCGGTGCTCCGGGCGGTACGGACCAACCTTCACGACATCATGGCCTACGCCCTGAACCGGCTGCCGCCCCTGTACGCCACCAGCCTGGAGGGGGCCGCGTTCCAGCGGCGCCGGGCCGAGGCGGAGCTGGGCACGCTGGTGGCTTCGCGGGTGGACGAGGCGCTGGCCACCACGGCCCAAAAACCCGAGTGGCATCCCGAGCGAGTCCCTTTGGTGGACGACCCGGCCCCCCGGCTGCTGGAGGCCCTACAGAGGTTGGGTGGGAATCGTTGACCCCCCGCAACAAACCGAGCCGAAACCGGGGCTCAACCCTCTGTCGGGCATGGGTCGCGGTGCTGCTGACGCTGGCAGCGACCCGGCCGGCCCGGGCGGAGCCACCCGCCCCCGCATCCCCGTCTCCCCCCCGGAAGGTCTCGGTGCTGCCGATCGCCTTCTATACCGACGAGACGAGCCTCGCCTTCGGCGGAATGGTGGTGCGGGCGTTCCGGTGGCCCGGCGACGGAACCGAGGTCCGGCCCAGCAGCATGATCGGTGTGGCCTTCTACACCCTCCGGTCCCAGTACAACCTCGCCGTCAGCCCCTCGCTGTACCTCCGGGACGGCCGGTATCTCCTTCGGTTCTCGGCCGCGTTCAACGAGTGGCCCAGCACGTTCTGGGGGGTTGGCAGAGGCGTGTCCGACGAGGACGAGGAGGACTTCAACCGCCGCACGGTCTCGCTCGATGCGGCCCTCCTCCGTCGATTCTGGGGACCGCTGCGGGCCGGCCCGGCGGTGGACCTGTCGTTCACGACGATCTCCGACGTGGAGACCGGGGGGTTCCTCGCTCGGGAGGCGTTCCGGGGCAGCCGCGGGGGCGACGTGGTGGGGGCCGGCGGGCTGCTGGAGTGGGATACCCGGGATCAGGAGTTCTGGCCGACGTCAGGGGCGTACCACACGCTGCGGGTGGTACGGTACGTGAGCCGGCCTTTGGGGGAGTTTCCGTTCACCCGCATCACCGTGGACCTGAGGGGGTTCGTGTCGCCGTGGCGAGACCACGTGCTGGCCACCCAGGTCACGGGGGTGGTCACCCATGGCCGGCCCCCGTTCTTTCGGTTGGCCGAGATGGGCGGGCCCGTGAACATGCGGGGACTGTACGAAGGCAGGTTCCGGGACCGGAACCTGGTCACGGCCCAGGTGGAGTACCGGGTTCCCCTGGGAGCCCGGTTCGCGGGCGTACTCTTTGCCGGGGCAGGAGAGGTGGCTCCCAGCCTCCGGGGGTTCGGGTTGAGGGGAATCCTCGTCTCCGGCGGTGCGGGCCTGCGGTTCGCCCTGGACCCCGAGAACCGCATGAACCTGCGGCTGGACGTGGGCGTCTCCCGCTTCGGAGCCGCCCCCATCGTCACGGTGAACGAGGCGTTCTGACCCCGCCCGGGGGCTGGCCCAACGGGAGCCACACCCGGAAGCGGCAGCCCCGCCCCGGGGCGGTGTCGAGCTCGATCTCGCCGCCGTGGTCGCGCACGATACCGTAGGCCACGGCCAGCCCTAGGCCGGTGCCGGTCCCCTCCTCCTTGGTGGTGAAGAACGGCTCGAACGCCTGCTCGGCCACGTGCCGCGGCATACCCGGGCCATCGTCCTCCACCTCGAACCATGCCCGCCCCGGCTCCGAGCCTACCCGCACCACCACGGTTCCCGCCTTCCCGGCGGCCTCGCCGGCGTTGAGGAGCAGGTTCAGGAGCACCTGCTCCATGCCCGACGGATCCGCTTCGACCACCGGTCCGGGATCCTGGGGAAGCCGGAACTCCACCCCCTTGGGCAGGGCCGGACGGGCCAGCTCCGCCACACGCGCCGCCAGCACGCCGAGGCGAAGGGGTTCCGCCCGCGGTCGGGACCCCCGGCCGAAGGCGAGCACCCGGTACGCCAGCTCCGAGGCCTGGGCGCACGCCGACAAGATCCGATCGATGCGTTCCCGGCCCGAGGCCTTCAGATCGCCGTGTACGTTGAGCAGCTCGGCGTTCCCCTGGATGGTCATCAAGAGGTTCTTGAACTCGTGGGCCAGGCCGGAGGCGAGCCGGCCCAGGCTCTCCATGCGCTGGGCCCGGGACAGGGCGTCCTCGGTGCGGGCCTCCCGGGTCACGTCGTACAGGGCTAGCAGGGCCCCCGGGGTCAGGCACCCGTCGCGCAAGGGGGTGAGCCACAGGCTCACCACCCGGGGGCTGCCGCGGGAGGGGACCAGCCGCACCCGGGGCCGGAAGGTGGGGTGGCCGCGCAAGGCCTCGTCCAGCAAGGCCCCGAGGTCCACGTCCTCCAGGGCCCCGTCGGGAAGCAAGCGGGTCACCGGCGTGCCGGCCTCAGCCGAACCCCCGCAGGCCTCACGAAACATCCGGTTGGCCGTGAGCAGCCGGCGCTGGTCGTCGCACAGGGCCACGGCCAAGGGGAGGCTCTCCACCAGGGCCCGTTGCAGGTCCACGGCCCGGGCCTCCCGCTCCAGGGCCGCGGCCAGCTCCTCGGCCCGCTGGAGATGCAAAGTCAGCACGTCGGCCAAGGAGTCGCACAGCGGCTCGGACCCGGCGCAGTGGGGGCAGGGGGTTCCCCCGCACGCGAAAAACCCCAGCAGGCGGCCGGGGGCGTCCAGATACAGAGGGAACATCCGCAACGGCTCGTCCGGCCCGAGCCCTGCGGCACGGCGGAGAAACGGCAGGGGATCCAACCCCATGGGAAGGGGGTCGGGCCGCCGCCCCGCGCCCCACCACACCACCGCCTCCAGGGTCTCACCGGCTGGCCGGGCCAAGAACACCGCATACACCCGCTGGCCACACAGGGGCTCCAGAGACGCAACAAACGCCTCGGAGGCCTCGGCCGGACTGCGGGCAGACCTGAGGGCCCGCACCACCCGGCCCATGGCGGACGCGGCATGCTCAGCCACCTCCCCCCCCCTCGAACGCCCGCCGGCCCGGTTCGAGCCGGCCCAGCACCCGGATCCCGCGGGTGTCCACGGCGTAGCGCACGATGTCCCGGGAGTGCTCGATGCCCCGGGCCTTCAGCACCGTGAGGGCCATGCCCAGCCGCCCATCCTCCTCCAGGTAACGCAGGAGCACCACGTTGTCGGCCACGTGGGAAATCCCCACCCCCGAGATCCTCACGGTGCCGAAGAGATCGCTGGACTCCAAGGTCATCACGAGGCTCACCCGGCGGTCTTTGAAGTGCTGGACCAAGGAGTAGGCGAAGGCCAGGTACCGGTCGCCGGTGCCGGCCCGCAGGTCGGTCAGGCTGTCGACGGCCACCAGCCGGGCCCCGCACGCCTCGGCCCGCCGGGCCACATCGAGCACGTGGCGGTCGGAACCCAGCTCCACGGGGGAGGTGTAGAAGAACTCCACCGGCCCGTCGGCGGGCACGCCCAGCCGCTGGGCAGCCCGGGCGAGTTGGTTGGGGTCCTCCTGGAACGAGACGAACAGGCTCGGCTCACCCCGGCGAGCGGCCGCGGCCGCGGCGTGGAGGCAGAAGGTGGTCTTGCCCGCGCCGGGCTCCCCCACGAACAGGGTGGCGGTCCCCTCCAGGAACCCCCCGCCGGTGAGCCGGTCGAGCCCCTCGACCC
>JAADGT010000297.1 GCA_013152215.1 Deltaproteobacteria bacterium | reverse complement strand
AGGATCTTCGTCACGACGCCGGCGCCCACCGTGCGGCCACCCTCACGGATCGCGAACCGCAAACCCTCCTCCATCGCGATCGGCGTGATCAGGTTCACCGTGATCCGCACGTTGTCCCCAGGCATCACCATCTCCACCCCCTCCGGCAACGTCACCGTCCCCGTCACGTCCGTCGTCCGAAAGTAAAACTGCGGACGATACCCGTTGAAAAACGGCGTGTGCCGACCCCCCTCCTCCTTCGTCAGCACGTACACCTCCCCCTCGAAGTTCCGGTGCGGCGTGATCGAGCCCGGCTTCGCCAACACCTGACCACGCTCCACCTCGTCCCGCTTCACACCCCGAAGCAGCACTCCGATGTTGTCCCCTGCCTCCCCCTCGTCCAGGATCTTCCGGAACATCTCGATCCCGGTCACCACCGTCTTCTCCGTCGGACGAATCCCCACGATCTCCACCTCGTCCTGCAGCCGAACCACCCCCCGCTCCACTCGGCCCGTCGCCACCGTCCCACGGCCCGAGATCGAGAACACGTCCTCCACCGGCATCAGAAACGGCTTGTCCTTGTCACGCACCGGCTCCGGCACGTACTCGTCCACCGCGTCCATCAGCTCGAAGATCGCCTTGCAGTTCTCGCACTCCCGGTTCCCGCACCCGCACTCCAACGCCTTCAGAGCGCTCCCGCGGATCACCGGCACGTCGTCCCCCGGAAACTCGTACTGGCTCAGCAGCTCCCGGACCTCCAGCTCCACCAGGTCCAAAAGCTCCGGGTCGTCCACCATGTCGCACTTGTTCATGAACACCACCAGGTACGGCACGTTCACCTGCCGCGCCAAAAGCACGTGCTCCCGCGTCTGCGGCATCGGCCCGTCCGCCGCGCTCACCACCAGGATCGCCCCGTCCATCTGCGCCGCACCCGTGATCATGTTCTTCACGTAGTCCGCGTGCCCAGGGCAGTCCACGTGCGCGTAGTGCCGGTTCTTCGTCTCGTACTCCACGTGCGCCGTCGCGATCGTGATCCCCCGCTCCCGCTCCTCCGGAGCCTTGTCGATCTCGTCGAACGCCGTGTACTGGGCCAGCCCCTCGTTCGCACCCGCGTGATCGCCGCCGTCAACGTGGTCTTCCCGTGGTCCACGTGCCCGATCGTCCCTATGTTCACGTGCGGTTTCGTTCTCTCGAATTTTTCCTTGGCCATGGCGAACCTCCTAATCTCTTGTGGCCTTGCCGCCCTTCGGGCTAGACCGCCCGGGCCACCACCTTCTGGGCCACCTTGTCGGGTGCTTGCTGGTAGTGGCTGAACTGCATGGTGAATGTGGCGCGTCCCTGGGTCTTGGACCGCAGGTCCGTCGCGTACCCGAACATCTCCGACAGCGGGACCTCCGCTCGCACGAGCCGTGCCCCCGCCCGCTGGTCCATCTCGACGATCCGGCCCCGCCGGGCGTTCAGGTCGGCGATCACGTCACCCAGGAACTCCTCGGGCACGGACACCTCCACCGCCATCACCGGCTCCAGGATCCGGACGCCCGCCTGGTCCGCCGCGGCCCGCAGGGCCTGGGAGGCCGCGATCTTGAACGCGATCTCGGAGCTGTCCACCTCGTGGTACGAACCGTCCACGAGGGAAACCTTCACCCCGACCACCGGATACCCCGCCAGAAACCCCCGATCCAGGGCCTCGGCAGCCCCCTTCTCCACGGCCGGGATGTACTCCCGGGGGATCGCCCCGCCCACGATCCGGTTCTCGAACCGGAACCCCTCCTCCGGCTCCAGGGGCTCCACCTCCAGGACCACGTGGCCGTACTGGCCCCGCCCGCCGGTCTGCCGAACGAACCGTCCCTCGGCCCGGGCAGGGCCCCGGAACGCCTCCCGGTACGCCACCATGGGGCGGCCCACATTGGCCTCCACCTGGAACTCCCGCATCAGGCGGTCGATGATGATCTCCAGGTGAAGCTCGCCCATGCCCGAGATGATCGTCTGCCCCGTCTCCTCGTCCACCCGGACCTGGAACGAGGGATCCTCCGCCGCGATCTTCGCCAGGCTGACCCCCAGCTTCTCCTGGTCGGCGTGGCTCCGGGGCTCGATGGCCACCGAGATCACCGGGGTGGGGACCTCGATCGCCTCCAGGACCACCGGCTCTGCCGGATCGCACAGGGTGTCTCCCGTGGCCGAGTTCTTCAGGCCCACGGCCGCGGCGATGTCCCCGGCGCACACCCCGTCGATCTCGCGGCGCTCGTTGGCGTGCATCTCGAGGATGCGGCCGATCCGCTCCTTCTTGCGGAGCCGGGGGTTGTACACGTAGCTGCCGGCCCGAAGCTCGCCCGAGTAAACCCGGAAGAACGTGAGCTGCCCCACGTACGGGTCGGTCATGACCTTGAACGCGAGCGCTGCGAACGGCTCGTCGTCCCGGGCCCGGCGCACCCGACGCTCCCCTGAGTCGGGATCGACGCCCTCGTAGGGCGGCACGTCCACCGGGCTCGGCAGGTAGTGCACGATGGCGTCCAGAAGGAGCTGGATCCCTTTGTTCCGGAACGCCGCCCCGCACAGCACCGGCACCCCCTTGAGCCCCACCGTGGCCCGCCGCAGGCCGGCCCGGACCGCCGCCTCGTCGAGCGCCTCCCCCCCCACGTAGGCCTCCATCACGGCCTCGTCCGCGTCGGCCAGGGCCTCGAGCATGCGCTCCCGCATGATCCGGGCCTCGTCCAGGACCTCCTCGGGGATCGGGATGTCCCGGTAACGCTCCCCCAGCCCTTCGTCCTCCCAGACCCGGGCCTTCCAGCCCACCAGGTCCACCACCCCCCGAAACCCGTCCTCCCGCCCCAGGGGGATCTGCACCGGGATGGGGTTCGCCCCCAGCCGGTCCCGGATCTCGTCCACCACCCGGCCGAAGTCCGCGCCGGTGCGGTCCATCTTGTTCACGAAGGCGATCCTAGGCACCCGGTACCGATCGGCCTGGCGCCACACCGTCTCCGACTGGGGCTCCACCCCCCCCACCCCGCAGAACACGGCGACCACCCCGTCCAGCACCCGGAGGCTGCGCTCCACCTCGATGGTGAAGTCCACGTGCCCCGGGGTGTCGATGATGTTGATCCGATGGTCGAGCCAGAAGCAGGTGGTGGCAGCCGCGGTGATCGTGATGCCCCGCTCCTGCTCCTGGGCCATCCAGTCCATCACGGCCGTGCCCTCGTGCACCTCCCCCAGGCGGTGGCTCACCCCGGTGTAGTACAGGATCCGCTCGGTCGTGGTCGTCTTGCCCGCGTCGATGTGGGCCGCGATGCCGATGTTCCGGTACTTCTCGATGGGGGTCTGCCTGGGCACGACGCCGTCTCTTCAGGGCCCCGAGGGCCCGATCACCACCGCAGGTGCGAGAACGCCTTGTTGGCCTCGGCCATGCGGTGGGTGTCCTCGCGCTTCTTCACCGCGCCGCCGCGGTTCTGATACGCGTCCAGGATCTCGTTGGCCAGGCGATCGCGCATGGTGCGCTCGCCCCGGGCCCGGGCGTAGTTCACCAGCCACCGGATTCCCAGGCTCACCTGGCGCCGGGGGTTGACCTCCACGGGCACCTGGTAGGTGGCGCCGCCCACCCGCCGGGACTTGACCTCCACGATGGGCTTGATGTTCTGCAGGGCGGCGTGGAAGACCTCGAGCCCGTTCTGGTTCGTCTTGCCCTCCACCACCTCCAGGGCGCCGTACACGATCTTCTCGGCGACGCTCTTCTTGCCGTCGAGCATGACCTTGTTGATCAGCTTCCCCAGGAGCTCGTCTCCGTACACCGGATCGGCCACCTGGCGGAACTTCGGCCGCTTGGGCGCCGCCGGCTGCTCGTAGCGACTGCGTTTCTTCGCCATGGCCGACTCCTACTTGGGCTTCTTGGCGCCGTACTTGGACCGCCCCTGCCGGCGCTTGTCCACGCCCGAGGCGTCCAGGGTACCGCGGACGATGTGGTAGCGAACGCCGGGAAGGTCCTTGACCCGGCCGCCCCGGATGAGCACCACCGAGTGCTCCTGGAGGTTGTGCCCCTCGCCGGGGATGTAGGCCGTGACCTCCTTGCCGGTGGTCAGCCGCACACGGGCGACCTTCCGGAGCGCCGAGTTCGGCTTCTTCGGCGTGGTGGTGTACACGCGGGTGCACACCCCCCGCTTCTGGGGGCAGGCCTCCAGGGCCGGAGACGCCGTCCGCTTCTTCACCTTCTTGCGGCCCTTGCGCACGAGCTGGTTGATCGTGGGCATCCACACCCTCCTCGACGGTTTCGGGCGCCCAACCCGAAAACAATACACGCACCTGCCGGCGGACCCGGCCACAGCACCGGGCGGGCACCGACAGGCCAACCACTCTCAAATCGTTACGGTCGACGAACGTGTTCGGTTCGGCGAGCTGTTCGGCGGCTCGTACCCCCGCGGGGCAGCGGAGCCGTTGGGGAGCGTTCTCCCCCAAAAGGGAACGCGGAGGCTATCACACCGGCCCAGGCGGTGCAAGGGGCGCAGAGCGATTTTTTCGGGAGGGCAGAGCCCGCCCCCGGCGCTCATTTCAGGAACGTGCGCAGCTTCCGGCTGCGGGTGGGATGGCGCAGCTTGTGCAGGGCCTTGGCCTCGATCTGCCGGATCCGCTCCCGGGTCACGGCGAAGTCCCGGCCCACCTCCTCCAGGGTGTGGTCCGACTTCTCGTCGATGCCGAACCGCATCCGCAGCACCTTCTCCTCCCGCGGGGTCAGGGTGGACAGGACCTCCCGGGTCTTCTCGGCCAGGTTGGAGTGCTCGGCCGCCTCGTCCGGGAGGACCGCGTTCTTGTCCTCGATGAAGTCGCCCAGGTGGCTGTCCTCCTCGTCCCCGATCGGGGTCTCCAGGCTGATCGGCTCCTTGGCGATCCGCAGGACCTTGCGCACCTTGGCCACGCTCATGTCCATGCGCTCGGCGATCTCCTCGGGCTTGGGTTCGCGGCCGAGCTCCTGGACCAGGTAGCGGCTCGTACGCACCAGCTTGTTGATCGTCTCCACCATGTGGACCGGCACGCGGATCGTGCGCGCCTGGTCCGCGATGGCCCGGGTGATGGCCTGCCGGATCCACCACGTGGCATAGGTGGAGAACTTGTAGCCCCGCTGGTACTCGAACTTGTCGACCGCCTTCATCAGGCCGATGTTCCCCTCCTGGATCAGATCCAGGAACTGAAGCCCGCGGTTCGTGTACTTCTTGGCGATGCTCACCACCAGTCGGAGGTTGGCCTCGATCAGCTCGGTCTTGGCCATCTTGGCCCGCATCTGACCCGAACGGATCTTCTTGACCTTGTCGAACAGGGCCTCCCGCGTGAGCCCCGTGCGCTCCTCGGCCTCGCGGATCGCGTCCAGGTGCTCCCGGATCTCCTTGCGCAGGCGCTTGACCTGGTCGGGTCTGCGCCCCATCTCCTCGCAGATGGCCCGCAGGTTCTTGCCCTCCCACATGGCCAGGAACTCCTGGGGCGACATCCCGATCTCGGCCTCGATGGCCCGCATCCCCCTCTCGGCGGCCCTCACCCGGTCGGCCAGCTCGAAGTACCGACCCACGATCTCGTCCACCACGGTGTCCTTGAGCCCCAGCGACCGGAAGTGGCGCACCATCTCCTTCTGGATGGCCGAGATCTCGGCCTCCACCTCCTCGCCCGCCGCCTGCCGGGCCCTCAGCTCGGCCCGCCGGCGGTCGAGGTCCCGGATCGTTTCGATCACCGCGAGCACCCGGTCCACCTGCGTCTCGTGGGAGGCGGGGGGCGGTGGCGGGGCCGGCTCGCCCTCCTCGGCGGCCTCCTCGTCCTCCTCGGACTCGTCCTCGCCGAGATCCTCGCTCAGGTCCATCACGCTCCGGAGGCTCACCTCGCCGGTGCGCAGCTTCTCCCCCAGGGCCACGATCTCCTCCACGGCCAGGGAGCCGCTGAACGCCGCCTCGAACGCCTCGTTCAGGCCCGCCTCGATGCGCTTGGCGATCTCCACCTCGCCCTCCCGGGTCAGGAGCGACACCGATCCCATCTCCCGGAGGTACATGCGCACCGGGTCGTTGGTACGCTCGAACAGGGCCTCGTAGTCCGCGCGTTCCTCCTCCTCGGCCGGCTCCTCCCGGGTCTTGACCTCCTTGCCCTCCTCCTCGGCGGCCGGCGTAAACTCCCCCTCCTCCCGGGCCACGGACTCCACCGCCTCCTCTTCCACCACCTCGATGTCGAGGTCCCGAAGCGTCATGATCAGCTCGTCGATCGCCTCGGGATCCACGTACTCGTCGGGGAGAAAGTCGTTGAGCTCCCGGTAGGTCACGTACCCCCGGTCCCGCCCCTCCTCGATGAGCTCCTCGAAGTCCTCAAGCCGAAAGCCTCTGCTCATTTGTCTGCACTCTCCATGGAAGAATCTCGAGAGGCGCCCGTCATCCGCCGAGCCGGGCGACCT
>JAADGT010000056.1 GCA_013152215.1 Deltaproteobacteria bacterium | reverse complement strand
AGCCCGGTCTCGATCGCGTCCAGGGACGCCCGGGGAAACGCCTGGCGCAGCAGGGCGATCGCCCCGGCCGCCTGGGGGGCGGCAAAGGAGGTACCGGTGACCGTGACATAGGGAGACGCTGACGCGCCTCCGAGGAAAAGGTCGGCCGTTCGGACCCCCACCCCTGGGGCGAGGAGGTCCGGGAAGGCTCCCCCCAGCTCGCCACCGGCGCAGGCGCTGGGCCCTCGGGCGCTGGCGAAATCCGCCTGCCAGTGCCCCCCCTCCCTTCGGGCCGAGCCCACGGCGAACACCGTGTCGTAGTTGGCCGGGCTCACCCCGCCGGCCGGGCTCCCCTGGTTTCCCGCGGCACCCACCACCGAAACTCCCAGGGCCCGCAGCAGCGCGATGTCGGTTTTGAACTCCGGCCTGCAGGCTCCGTCCTCGAACCCCCACGACAGGTTTACCACGTCGGGGGTGTCGTCCGTTTCTGGGTTTCCGTCGGGGTCCAGGAGCCACTCGAATCCCCGGTGAATGACGCTCAGCCGCGTCTCGCCCGCATCGTCGAAGATCCGCACGGCGATCCATCGGGCCCCCGGTGCCACGCCGATCTTGGTCCCGCTCGCCCCTCCACCCACCATCAGGCCCAGAACCTGGGTCCCGTGCCCTGCCTCCACCACCCGCTGGTGCTGGGGGGTGACCACGTCCACCGGGCCATCCGGGTGCTCCCCGACCGGGTCGAACCAGCTGTTGGCGCCGCCCCTCCATCGGTCGTGCAGGTCTGGATGGCCCAAGTCGGCCCCCGAATCCAGGGTGGCCACCACCACGCCCGCGCCGTCGATGCCTAGGGCCCACAGGTCGGGGGCTCGGATGGCGACGAGGTTGTCCTCGGCCGCGGTCGGCGTAGGGGACGCGTCCGCCGTGGCCGCCACCCGGTACATTCGGTCCTCTTCGACTCGCTCCACCCCCGGTAAAGCCCCCAACTCCGGGAGCAGGTCCGACGGCACCGTGGCGACCACGGCGTTCACGGCCCAAAGCGATCGGATGTCCGTTGCTCCCCGAGCCTCGAGGAAGCGGAGCACCGGCGCCTGATCCTGCCGAGCGAGGGCCCGAACGGCGCGAAGGAATTCGGCCCTCCGAAACTGCCGCGCGGGAGCCCCTCCCCACCGACCGTCAGGGACCCGTCCGGAAAGATATACGATCACCCGCGCTTCGCCCGGCGGACCGAGCCGGGCTCCCCGCGAGGAGAGCGGCACCAGGGTCCATGCCCCGGCCGACTGAGTCCAGCCCAGGATCAGCCCGAGTGCGAGGGCCGCCTCCCCCATCCGTCGGACGGCCCCCCGGCCCCTCCTGCAGGACCGCCCGTCGCCGGCCCGATCCGCGCCGACCGCCGAACCTTCGGGACCGCGTCGCGGGCGGCCGGGTGCTCGACACACGCTGCTTCTCCTCTTGCAGGGGCAGTCGGTCCGCCCCAGCTCTCCGGTCGCCGCCCCGTCTGGATCCGGGCCTCCAGGGGGGATGGCGCCCTGGCGCCCGGCTGGGCGGAGCCGAAAGAGCATCACGGCCCGGTCCGGCGGAGCCACTCCAGGGCCAGGCGGGGCGCCGCGCGCCAGGCCGTGCGCAGGGCGTCGGCTTCGGCCGGGGTCTTCTCGGTCCATAGGGAGCTGCGCAGGGGCAGGTCGCTCACGTAGGTGAGGGCGGCCCCGTCGAGGCCCAGGGCCTGGCACGCGGAGTAGAAGGCCGAAAGCTCCATCTCCAGGGCGTCGTACCCCCGGATCTTCAGGAACCGCAGGTTCTCCTCCGACTCGAACGACACCGGCCCCACCGTGAACACCCGGCCGGTGTGCACCCTGCCCTCCCGGTCCTCGAGGAACCGGCGCAGGTCCCCGGGCACCCGCACCTCGAACGGGTGCGCCCCATCCACCACCCTGCGGAACCCCTCGCGCACATATCGGGTGTACCCCTCGCCGTCGGCCACCGCCTCGGGAAGGAACCAGTCGCCCAGCTCCAGGTGGTCGGCCAGCCCCCCCACGGCGCCCACGAACAGCACCTTCCGGGCGGGGGTGAGGGCGAGAGCCGCCAGGCAGTCCCCAACCCGGCTCGGGCCCACGCCCGTGTGCACCACGGTCACGGGCTCCCCCTGGAACACGGCGGTGAACCCCTGAAAGAAAAAACGGGGGTTCAGGTCGGCCGTCACGTCCTCGACGTGGCGGCGAAACGACGAGAGCGGCACGAACGGCGTCACCACCACCCGAGGAGCCACCTCGTCGGGGCGGCAGCCGAGCACCGTGGCCACCACCCGACTGGGATCGCCCAGGGCCTCGACCGGCGGGCGGATCACGTCCCGATCCCCAGCCGCTTGATCTGGTAGCGCAGGGTGCCCCGGTCCATGTCGAGCAGCCGGGCCGCCTGGGCCTTGTTTCCGCCCGACAGCCGCAGGGCCTCGCCGATGAGGTACCGGGCCACCTCGTCCATGACCCGGTCGAACGACACCCCCCGCAGGATCTCCACCTCCTGGGGGATCCACACCCCTCCCTCCTCCGCCGGCCGGCCCCGAAGGATCTCGGGCGGCAGGTGGTCGGGCCGGATCCAGTCGGTCTCCTCGAGGATCAGGATCCGCTCGATGGTGTTCTTGAGCTCCCGCACGTTGCCGGGCCACCGATACCCCAGGAGGAAGTCCTCGGCCTCGGGCGAGAACCCCTGCACGTTCTTGTGGAACCGGCGGTTGGCGTCCTGGATGAAGTGCTGGGCCAGTGGAAGGATGTCGGCCTTGCGCTCCCGCAGGGGCGGGATGTCGATGTGGATGATCTTCAGCCGGTAGTACAGATCCTCGCGGAACTGGCCGGTCTTTCGTTTCTCGTCCAGGTCTTGGTTGGTGGCCGCCAGGATCCGGACGTCCACCGAGAGCTCGTCGAGCCCCCCCACCCGGCGGATCTTGCGCTCTTCGAGCACCCGCAGCAGCTTGGCCTGGAGCCCCACGTCCATGTCCCCGATCTCGTCCAGGAACAGGGTGCCGCCCTGGGCGCGCTCGATCAGCCCGATCTTGCGCGCCTTGGCGTCGGTGAACGCCCCCTTCTCGTACCCGAACAGCTCACTCTCCAGCAGGTTCCCCGGGATGGCCGCGCAGTTGATACCCACGAACGGTTTGTCGGCCCGGGGGCTCTCGGCGTGCAGGGCCCGGGCGACCATCTCCTTGCCCGTGCCGCTCTCCCCCTGGATCAGCACCGTGACGTCCGGGTTCTGGGCCACCTTGCGCACCATGTCCAGGACCTTGAGCATGGCCGGGTCCCGGGCCACGATGTTCCCTAGATCCGCGGCCCCGAGGGCCTCCTCCCGCAGCTCCTTGACCTCGCGCTTCAGGTGTCGGGCCTCCAGGGCCAGGCGGACGATCACCTCGATCTCGCGGGACTTGAACGGCTTGTTCACGTAGTCGTAGGCCCCGAGCCGCATCGCCTCGACCGCGGTCTCCACGCTGCCGTAGGCGGTCATCATGATCACCAGCAGGTCGGGCTGGGCCGCCTTGAACTCCCGAAGAAGGTCGATGCCCGAGGCGTCGGGAAGCCGCAGGTCCAGCAGGGCCAGGGCGAACTCCCCGGCCGTGAACACCTTGCGGGCCTCTGCGGCGCTGGCCGCGGTGACCACGTCGTAGCCCTTGTGGCCGAGCATCTGGCCCAGGGATTTGCGGATAAGGGCTTCGTCGTCCACGATCAGGATCCGATCGGCCATGGAACGCTCCGTGGGATAGGCTGAAAAGCTAGGAAGCTGGGAGGCTATTACCAACCCGGCGGACAAACGGACGCTATCGTTCCCTGCTCAGAGGGGGAGGGGACCTGTCGGAGAGCCGGGCGCGGCCCCTTAGCTCGCCGCGCAGCGCCTCTGACGCTTGGACCGCGAAATGGTCCGGACTCCACCGAGTGGTCATGAAACCAGATCTTCGGCCCCGTGCCTGCGCGGCGAATCTCATGCCCGGCTTCGCGCCCGGCCGGAGGCAGGTCCCTTGCCCCGCCCTCCGAGGCGGCGCGTCGATTTTGTCGCCGGGTTGACAAGAGGTCGGAGTTCCGCCTTCCCGGCCGGTCCCCCGTGGGCCGGAAGCTCCACCGTGAACCGGGTGCCCCGGCCGGGCTCCGACTCCACGTCGATCCGGCCGCCGTGCTGCTCCACGATGCTGTGGGCGATCGAGAGCCCCAGCCCCGTGCCCTCGTTCTTCGTGGTGAAGAACGGGTCGAACGCGTGGGCCAGGGTCTCGGGGTCCATCCCCGGGCCCGTGTCCTCCACCACGACCCGGACCCACCCGTCCTCGGCCGAGGACACCCGAACCCGGATCTCGCCGCCCCGGGGCGTCACCTCCAGGGCGTTGATCGCCAGGTTCAGGAAGAGCTGCTTGAGCTTCTCCGGGTCCCCCTCGATCTTGGGGTTGGGGCCCAGGTCCAGGGAGAAGACCACGCCCTTCCGCCCGCACTGCTTCTCGAAGGTGCGGTGCCACTCCAGGGCCTTGGCCATCCGCATGGGCCGGGCCTCCACCGGCTGAGGTCGCGCGAAGTCCAGGAGCCCCCGGATCAAGGCCTCGAGCCGGTCGATCTCGGCGTGCATGTCGGCCACCAGGCTCCGCCCCCCCTCGGACAGCCCCCCTTCCTCTGCGAGCACGTCCAGGCTGATGGCCATGCCGGTCAGGGGGTTGCGGATCTCGTGGGCGATGCCCGCGGCCAACTGCCCGATGGACGCCAGCCGGGCCATCCGCTGGACCCGCTCGTCCAGCCGACGGCGCTCGGTGAAGTCCTGCACGATCACCGTGGCCCCCCGGAGCGAGCCCTCGCCCATGGGCACCAGGCTCACCAGCAGGTTGCGCAGGGCCGGCCCGGTGCCCAGATCGATCTGGAGCTGCTCCAGGGGCGAGTCGCCGGCCATGACCCGGCGTAGGGCCTCCAGGAACTCAGGCCGCCCCAGGTACCGCTCCATGGGGTTTCCCTCGGGGGTCTCACGCACGTCCAGAAGCCGCCGGGCTGCCGGGTTCATGAGCACCACCCGGCGTTGCGGGTCCAGGGCCACCACGCCGTTGGGGGTGACCGACAGGATCGCGTCCCGGAGGTCTCGTTCCTCCCGGATCTGGCGGAAGAACTGGGTGGCCTCGATGGCCTTGGCCGCCTGGGCCGCGAAGATCGCGAGGATCTCCTCGTGGGTGCTGGTGAACGGAGCGGTCCCCCGGGACTCGAGGGCCAACACCCCCAAGGTCTCGCCCTCGCTCAGCAGCGGCACGGCCAGGTGGTTGCGGCGCTCGGAATAGGGGGCGTCGGCCCGGCCCCGGTCGGCCACCCGCAGGGGCCGGCCCTGGCGGGCCACCCACCCGGGGATGCCGTACCCCACCTCCACCTCGTCCCGCGCC
>JAADGT010000194.1 GCA_013152215.1 Deltaproteobacteria bacterium | reverse complement strand
GGCCACCTCGACTCGGTCCGCTGCGGCGCGTGAGAGCACGCGCCGCGGCCCCTCCCCTACGTCGGGTGGCCCGGGCTGCTCGGCCGTCGCGCTTCGTCGGAGCCCCCAGCCCCACCGTCGCACGCGATATGCTTTCTTGAGTTCCATGACACTAGGCGGCCGGTTTCGAGAAACCCGACGGATAAACGGGCGCTGTCGCTCCCTGATCGGGGGGCAAGGAACCTGCATTTTCAGGAATCAGGACTCGGTGGACAGAGGACAGGGGAAAGCCGCTGCTGCGATTTTCCTGTCCACTGTACTCTGAATTCTGGCCCCTGATACGCACGCGGCCGGAAGACCCCATGCCGGACGCGGTCCGGGATCGAACAGGGTATCCGAAGAAGGCCCCGAAGCAACCCCTCCACCAACCGCCCGGTTGTTTTCCCCCAGCGATTCTCCTACACTCCGTGCCCAGTTCCGCTGGGAACCTATGGACCCGCGCCCCATACTTCGAACCCGAGGTGGACACGATGGACCCGCGCGAGCGACTGGATCAAGCCCTGCACACCAACGACCGCCGGATCGACAACCCGGACCGTCGACGGCTGATCGCCGACGCCCTGGAGCACCGCGAGGCCATCCCGCTGGCCACCGGCGCCCTGGCCACGTGGACCCGGCCCGAGTCCACCGGCCGGAGCCCGAAGGACACCTACATCGTCCGGCGACCCGAGAGCGAGGCCACCATCGACTGGGACTCGCCCAACTGCATCCCTATGGACCCGGAGACCTTCGACCTGCTGTGGGAGGACGCCTGTCGGGTGCTGGGGACGAAGGATCGGGTGTACGTGACCGACCGAGTGGTGGGCGCGGACTCGACCTACGCCTTGCCGGTGCGCACCGTCACCCCCCGGGCCCTGACGGCCCTGTTCAGTCACACCATGTTCCGACCGGTGCCCGAGGACATCGAGCGCAGCGTGTTCGCCGAGCGGCCGTTCGTCCTGTTGAGCCTGCCGGAGGACAAGGTGGACGCCTCCCGGTACGAGGGTCGGCTGCGCAAGCTCCCGGACGGCCGGACCTCGGACATGGCCATCGTGATGGACTTCGATCGGCGCCTGGGGCTCGTGTACGGCTCGGCCTACTGCGGGACGAACAAGAAGCTGATGTTCACGGTGATGAACTACCTTCTGCCCGAGGTGGGCGTGCTGCCGCTCCACTGCTCCGCCAACGAGGGCAAGGCCGGCGACTGCGCCCTTCTCCTGGGCCTGTCGGGCACCGGCAAGACCACCCTGTCGGCCGACCCCTCCAGGGCCCTGCTGGGCGACGACGAGCACGGGTGGAGCGACCGGGGCATCGCCAACTTCGAGTTCGGGTGCTACGCGAAGCTGATCAACCTGCGTCAGGACAAGGAACCCGAGATCTGGCACGCCACCTTCCACGAGGCAGACCCCCTGGACCACGGGGCCATCGTCGAGAACCTGATGGTGTACCCCGACGGCACCTTCGACGTGGACGACGACCGGCTCACCCCCAACTCCCGGGTGGCCTATCCCCTGTCGTTCCTGTCGAACATCAAGACCCCTCCGGTGAGCGGCCACCCCACCACCATCCTGTTCCTGGCCGCCGACGCCAACGGCGTGCTCCCTCCGGTGGCCCGGCTGGACAAGCATCGGGCCATGTTCTGGTTCCTCATGGGGTACACGAGCAAGCTGGCCGGCACCGAGACCGGCATCAAGGAGCCGGTGAGCACCTTCTCCCGGTTCTTCGGCGCTCCGTTCATGCCGCGCAACCCCGAGGACTACGCCCGGATGCTGGGCGAGAAGCTGGACCGGCACGGGACCCGGGTGTACCTGGTGAACACGGGCTGGAGCGGGGGGCCCTACGGTGTGGGCCAACGCATGGACATCGCCCTGACCCGGGCCGTGGTGAACGCGGCCCTCGCGGGCCAGCTCGAAGAGGTCCCCTACGAGGAAGATCCCCTGTTCCACCTGGCCGTGCCCCGCGAGTGCCCCGGCGTTCCGTCGGAGGTGCTGATCCCCCGCAACACCTGGCCCGACCCGGCCGCCTACGACGAGCGGGCCCGCAGGCTCGCCGAAGAGTTTCGGAGCCACTTCGAGTCCGCTTACGGCGGGAAGGGGATCGACCCGGCCGTGGCCGCCCAATGCCCGGGCCGGTAGCTTCCGCTGGAAAGCTAGAAGGCTGGGAAGCTAGGAAGCTGGGAGGCTTGAAAACCTCTCGGATTCCCACCCGCTCTAGTGTTCCGTTTCGCAAAAACGTATACGGATTGCGGCGGAGGGGCTGGGGGCTCCGACGAAGCGCGACGGCCGAGCGGACCGCGCCGAGGCGGCCCCTGCGCGGCCGTTCAGCGAAGGAGGGGCCCCCATCCCCACCGCCTCGGGGAATGCACGGACTTGCGAACCATGACACTAGGCGGCTGGGCAGCTAGGCGGCCTGGCGGCTCCCGAGCCGCAGAGGGAAAAAAGACCCGGCCCCGTTTCGGGGCCGGGTGAGGAAGGGGGCGAGGCGCCCCTTTGCTCAGTGCCCCAGGAACCCCCAGGCGATCAGGGCGATCCCCACCAGTCCCACGCCCAACGCGGTGAACCCGATCACCTGGCTCACCAGATCCCACAAGGGCGGGGTGGGCTCCTCCTGCAGCGTCTCCAGCACCCCTTGGCGTTTCAGGCGCTCGTACCACGGACGGCGCTCCTCCCACAGCTCGTGCTTGGGCAGCCGGCCCGTGAAGATCACCGGATCCATGGGGAACTTTCCGGGACGGAAGTGGGTGTTGAAGAAGTGCACCGTGAAGATGAAGCCCGACGCCAGCAGGGCCTCGTCGCTGTGCACGATCATGGCCACGTTGAAGACCCACCCCGGCAGGAACCTGCCGAAGAACTCGGGGAACCACAGGAGCAGCCCCGACCCGCCGATGGCGAACATCCCCCAGAACACGGCGAGGAAGTCGAACTTCTCCCAGTAGGTCCACCGGTCGAAGGTGGGCTCCGGGCCCAACCCGAAGAACCACCGGACCATGGCGCCGATGTCCTTCGCGTCCCGCCAGGTGGGCACCAGGGAGTCGGGGCCCACCAGCTTCTGCCAGACCGTCTCACCGGTGTCCTTGAGGAACAGGTAGTACAGGATGTACCCGATGCAGGCCCCGAAGTAGGCGAAGGTGATCCCCGCGCAGATCCGGTGGATCCAGCCGGCCTGGTGGGGGCCTCCCAGCAGCCCCATCACGGCCGGGGCCCAGGGCGCGTCGTGGAACTTCAGGGGAAGTCCCGTGGCCACCAGGCCCAGGAAGCTCGCCATCATGGTCAGGTGCAGGATGCGGTCGAACCAGTTGAACCGGCGGTAGGGCCGGAGGGGCTCCTCCACCTCCGACAGCTGGTAGTGCCCCCTGCGCAGCCGCTCGCGCCGCTCCCAGTAGGCCGCCCGCCACCACAGCAGGGTGTGGAGCCAGAACACCGCGAACACCGCCACGAGCAGCCCCGTCATGAACAGCCAGGTGTAGTAGAGCACCGGGTAGTTCTCCTTGTCCCGGTGGTCGGCGTGGGGCAGGAACTGGGCGAACTGGATGGTGGAGCCCGGGTGGCACTTCCCGCAGGTTTTGGGCAGGTTGTCCGGATAGGTGCTGGAGGCGGGGTCGGTGGAGGGCAGGATGCCGTGGGCTCCGTGGCAGTCCGCGCAGCCCGCGGCCAGGGCCGAGCCCAGGGCCTCCACCTTGCCGTGGTAGCTCTCCTCGTAGGTCTTCACCGCGATGGTGGGCACCCCGTTGCGGCGCATCATGGCCTCGTCGGCATGGCACCGGTGGCAGGTGTCGGTGTGGAACGCCCGGTACTCGTGGGTGTTGGGATCCCCCAGCTCCTCGATCCGGTGGAGCCCGTGGCAGTCGTTGCAGGCGGCCGAGTCGTTGTTGCCGGCGGCCACGGCCTTGCCGTGGACGCTGGCGGCGTACTCCTCGCTCTCGTGGCACACCGAGCACACCTCCACCACCCGGGCCTTGGACCCGTCCCATTTTGTGATGGAGTGCACATCCGAGTGGCAGTCGGAGCAGCGTACGTCGTTCATCATGTGCACCGAGGCAAAGTGCTCCCGGCCCTCGTCCGGATGACACCGGTGGCAGGTCTCCACCTTGTCCTGGGTCCTCGACCCGCAGGCCTCGTGCTCCTCGATGTCCACCACGTCGTAGTGGCAGCTGTTGCACGCGTTTCGGCCGTGAACCGACGCGGAGTAGGCCTCGTAGTCGATCTCCTCGTGGCACTCCACGCACTGGCTGTCGTCCACGGAGGCGTCCGCGCCCCAGGGGGCCCCCACGGCCACGACGAACACGGCGCCGACCGCCCACATCGCTCGAACCGATCTCGACTTCATGACAACTCCCCTCTTCCCGAATAGAAAAGAATTCTCACGCCAAACCCGTTCCTTCCGCGCACCTCCTTTCTCCCCCCAACCCATGTGCAGTCCTTCACGACCGACCGGATCAAAGCATCCAACCTATTCCCCGTCAAGATCGAAAGATTTATCCAAAGTTTTTCACGCCGTGCACCGAAACAAAAAAGAGCGAAACAAAACCGAAACATCCCGCTCTGCCGCCCCCGCAGGCCCCCCGGGTTGACCCGGAAGGCTGGCCGGGGCTAGGGTAGGCGGCCGCTCGTCTCCGGAGGAAAACCCCATGCCCTGCCCGTCTCGCGCCGCCGTCTTGGACTCGCTCCGGTTCTGCTTCGAGCCGGAGGCGGGGCGCCGGTTCTGGTCCGGCCTCGCGGGCCCGCCCGCGTTCGCCTGCGTGATCGCCTCCACCGACACCGCCGAGATCCCGGGGATCTCGGCCGCGGGGGAGACGCCCGAGAAGCGCCGGTTCACGGCCGCCCTCGACAGCGAGTTCCTCGTGTTCGGCCGGCCCCTCACCCTGCCCGAGATTCCCCGCAACCCCCTGGGCCCTCCGAGCCCGGTGGTGATCACCAAGGCCGCCCTGGACGGGCTGGAGGTGGTGCCCCTGATCGTGGACGCCGGCACCCGGGTGCCCCCCCTCACGCCCCGGCTGGACCTGGGAGGGGCGCCGGGCCGGTGCATCACCACCGGCAACGCCGTGGACCTGCCCCCGGGGTTCCGGGAGCGGTGCCGGCAGGCCGGCCGGTATCTGGCCTCCCGGGCCGCCTGGGTGGTGATCGCGGAAAGCGTGCCGGGCGGAACCACCACGGCGCAGGCCGTGCTGGAGGCCCTGGGCGTGCCGGCCGGGGGACGGGTTTCGTCGTCCATGCCCGGGGGCAACCACGAGCTCAAGGCCCAGGTGGTGGACCAGGCCCTGGCGGCCGCGGCCCTGCCCGACCGGGCTTCCGGTGAGGCGGTGGTCCGGGCCGTGGGCGACCCCATGCAGGCCGCCGTGGCGTGGAT
>JAADGT010000041.1:4997-10375 GCA_013152215.1 Deltaproteobacteria bacterium | reverse complement strand
TGGACGTGTCCCACCCGGACCGGATCGGCCGGTTCGGCGAGCTTCTGGGGCGGCCCGGCCTCGAGGTCCACATCTACGACCACCACCCCATGTCGGACGAGACCGTGGAGGCCCGGATCCGCCGCATCGAGCCGGTGGGCGCGGCCACCACCCTCCTGGTGGAGATCCTACGGGAACGGCGGATCCCGGTGACCCCCGAGGAGGCCACGGTCATGCTCCTGGGGATCTACGAGGACACCGGAGGGCTGGTGTTCGCCACCACCACCCCCCGCGACCTGGAGGCGGCCGCGTACCTCCTGGGGCAGGGGGGGGACCTCAACGTGGTCTCGTCGTTCCTGACCCCGGAGCTCACCCTGGAGCAGGTACGGCTGCTGGAGGAGCTGCTGCGCCACCAGGTGACCCACCGGATCTACGGGGTGGAGGTCACGGTGACCGAGGCGAGCGCCGACCACTACGTCGGGGACCTGGCGTTTCTGGTCCACAAGATCCGCGACATGGAGAACCTCGACGTGGTGGTGGCGGTGGTGCGCCTGGGCGACCAGGTCCAGGTGGTGGCCCGGAGCCGGATCCCGGCCCAGGTGGACGTGGGGGCCCTGGCCCGGGCCCTGGGTGGAGGCGGCCATCCCGAGGCCGCGTCGGCCTCGGTGCGGGACGAGACCCTGATCCAGGTGCGGGAGCGGATCCTGGGGCTCTTGCCCCGGGTGGTGCGGCCCCCGGTCATGGCCCGCGACATCGCCACCGCACCGGTGAAGTTCGTCCGGCCCGGCACACCCCTCGTCCGGGTGCAGGAGGCGCTCAACCGGTACCACCTGAACGCCATGCCGGTGGTGGGCGACGACGGTAGGGTGCTGGGGGTGGTCACCCGGATGATGGTGGAGAGGGCCTTGAGCCACGGCCTGGGGGAGGCGGTGGTGGACGACTATATGACCACCGACGTGGAGGCCGTGGGCCCGGAGGCGCCCCTCGACGAGGTGCGGCGGCTGGTGGTGCGCGAGAACCACCGGCTGGTTCCGGTGGTGGATCGGGGTACCTTGGTGGGGGTGGTGACCCGGACGGACCTCCTCCGGGCTCTGGGGCGGGAGTGGGGGCCGACCGAGGCTCCGGGCGGGCCGCCCCAGGAGCGCGACGTCTCCCGGCTGCTCCGGGAGCGGCTGCCCCCCGGCGTGGTGGAGCGGCTCCGGGAGTTCGGCACCCTGGCCCGTCAGCGGGGCATGGAGGCCTATCTGGTGGGCGGCGGCGTGCGGGACCTGTTGCTGCGCCGTCCCGTGGAGGACCTGGACCTGGTGGTGGAGGGAGACGGCATCGCCCTGGCCCAGGAGGTGGGTCGGCGTTGGGGGGCGCGGGTCCGGCCCCACCGACCGTTCGGAACGGCGAAGATCCGGTGCCCCGACGGCGTACGGCTCGACGTGGCCACGGCCCGCACCGAGTACTACCCCCGGCCGGGGGCCCTGCCCACGGTGGAGTGGTCGAGCCTGAAGCTCGACCTTTACCGCCGGGACTTCACCATCAACACCCTGGCGGTCCGCCTGAGCCCCGATCGGTTCGGCCAGGTGGTGGACTTTTTCGGGGGGCTCCGGGACCTCAAGGAAGGCACGATCCGGGTGCTCCACAACCTCTCGTTCGTCGAGGACCCCACCCGGATGCTCCGGGCCCTGCGGTTCCGGCTCCGGTTCGGCTTCCGGCTGGGCCGCCAGACCGAGAAGCTCCTGCGCACCGCGGTGCGCCAGGGGTTCATGGCCGAGGCCAAGGGGAAGCGGTTGTTCCAGGAGTGGGTGGCCCTGCTGCGGGAGGGGGAGGGGGCCGAGGCCGTGGCCCTGGCCGACGAGCACGGGGTGCTGTCGGCCCTGATCCCGGGGGTGCGGTACGGGGGCAGGGTCGAGGAGTTGGTGGAGAGGGTCCGGGGCGTGCTGACCTGGTTCCGGCTGCTGTACCGGGACACCGGCCTGGAGGACTGGCGGGTGTACCAGCTGGCCCTGCTGGACCCCCTCAAGGAGGACGAGGTGCGTGCCTGGGTGCGGGAGCTGGGGGTGGAGCAGGGCGTGGGCCGATGGTTGGTCGATGCGCTCGGGTCGGCGTACCGGGCCCTGGGCGAGCTGCGTCTCGCCCTGAACGCCTGCGGCGAGCGGGTGCCCGACAGCCGGGTGTACGAGATCCTGCACCCCTGCGGGGACGAGACCCGGCTGTTCATGATGGCCAAGACCCAGGACGAGCGCAAACGTCGGCTGATCAGCCGGTACTACACCCGCCTGGCGGACGTGCGGCCGGTGCTGCGGGGCCGGGACCTCCAGCGGATGGGCATCCCGCCGGGGCCCGCCTACCGGGAGCTTCTGGACGGGCTTCTGCGGGCCCGGCTGGACGGCGAGGTCCGCACCCGGGCCGACGAGGAGGAGTGGGTCCGCCGGCGGTGGGCCGACCGGCAGGAGCCCCCCCGGCTCGGATCTTGACGGCAGGCGGTGCAATCGATAGGGTACCCGTTATCAACCGATCGTCCGGTTGGCGCCGCGGCCACGTCCCCCGGGCCCGACGTGTAGGAGCGACCTCCTGGTCGCGATCGTGATGGGGGCGGGGCATTGCGGGCGGCCCCCCGGACTGTGAGGTGGAGGCAAAGAGGCGCGGTGATTCCTAGAACGCATGGGAATCCAGGAGGTTTTCAAGCCTCCCAGCCTCCTAGCGTCCTAGCGGAAGGAGGAGAACCATGCCCAAGCTCAAGCAGATCTCGGTGTTCCTGGAGAACTCGCCCGGACGGCTCTACGCCGTGACCAAGGCACTGGGGGATGCCGGCATCAACCTGCGGGCCCTCAGCCTGGTGGATACGGCCGGGTTCGGGGTGCTCCGGCTGCTGGTGTCCGACGTGGCCAAAGCCCGGCGGGTGGTGATGGGGCTCCACCTGCCGGCCCGGATCGACGAGGTGGTCGCGGTGGAGATTCCGGATCGGCCCGGCAGCCTGGCCGCCGTGCTGGAGCCGGTGAACCAGGCCGGCATCAACGTGGAGTACATGTACGCCTTCACCGGGTTCTCCTCGGACAAAGCGGTGATGGTGTTCCGGTTCAGCGACAACGACCAGGCGATCCGGGTGCTGGGGGAGCAGGGCGTTCGGGTGTTGGACGCCCAGGCCTTCGGCATGCTCGAGAGCGCGTGAGTCGCGGAAAGGAGGCAGCGATGGGAGGCTCGTCGGACTTTACCCCCAGCCGTTTCGCGGTCATCGGTGCCGGCCCCGTGGGATGCGTGGTGGCGGCCCACCTGGCCTCGGCCGGCTACGAGGTGACCCTGTGCGACATCGTGGAGGACCTGCTGCGGCCGGCCCTGGACCCGGGGATCGAGATCGAGGGGGCCGAGACCCTGTCCGCACGCGTGACCCGCACCACCACCCACGTGGACGAGCTGGGCGAGTTTGCGCCCGACGTCATCTTCGTGACCACCAAGGCCACGGCGCTGCCCCTGATCGCCTCGGCCATCCAGGGGTTCCACCGCGAGGGCATCCACGTGGTGAGCTGGCAGAACGGCATCGACACCGAGCTGGTGCTGGCCGAGGCCCTGGGGCGGCCCTGGGTGATGCGGGCCGTGGTGAACTTCGGGGTGGGCCTGGCCGGCCCCGGCCGGGTCCACATGGCCTTCCACCACCCCCCCCACTACGTGCAGGAGCTCGACCCGGCCGGCAAGCCGGCGGCCGAGGCCGTGGCCGCGGCCCTCACCGGCGCCGGGCTCGCCACCCAGCACACCGACCAGCTGGTGAACATGGTGTGGCGCAAGACCATCATGAACGCATCCATGAACCCGGTGTGCGCCCTGACCGGCATGACCATGGCCCAGGCCATGAAGGACCCGTTCGTGGCCGACATCGTGGACCAGCTGGTCAAGGAGGGGGTGCAGGTGGCCCGGGCCAACGAGATCTCCCTGGGTTGGGACTACTACCGCTACTGCATGGATTACCTGCGCACGGCCGGTGACCACAAGCCCTCCATGCTGATGGACGTGGAGGCCAAGCGCCGCACCGAGATCGACTACATCAACGGCAAGATCGTGGAGTACGGGAAACGGGCGGGGGTGCCCACCCCCTACAACCGCATGGTCCAAGCCCTGGTCAAGGGGCGGGAGGAGACCCTGCGCTGAACCGGCCCGCCCCGGCGGCCGTTCATCCGGCCCCGCCCCGTCGCCCGGGGCGGGGCCGGTTTGTGTCTGCGTCTTGCGCAGCGGCCGGGGAATGATCGATGATGGAGGCCCTTTGGACGGCTTGGCAGAACCGAGGTGACCGATGCCGCGATTCGTGCTCGCCCTGTGGATGGCCCTGGTGGGAGGGCTCTCCGCCCTGCAGCCGTCGGTGAACGCCCGGCTCGCCGACCGGGTCGGCGGGTTCCTGCCCAGCGCCCTGGTGTCGTTCTCGGTGGGCACCGCAGCCCTGCTGGTGATCGTGGCGGCCTCGGGCCGGCTGCCGAGGCTGTCGGGGGTGGGTGGGGCCCCGTGGTGGGAGCTGACCGGCGGGCTGATCGGAGCGGTGTACGTGGCCAGCACGATCCTGGTGTTCCCCCGGCTGGGCACGGCCGCGGGCATGGCCTCGGTGATCGCGGCCCAGCTGGTGGCCGGGCTGCTGCTGGACCGGGTGGGCGCGTTCGGATTCGAGCGGATTCCCCTGGGGCCGGCCCGGGTGGTGGGCGTGGCCTTCCTGATCCTCGGGGCGGTGCTGGTGCTGCGGCGGGGGTGAGAGGGGGGGGACTGCGGCGCCGTTGAAGCAGCCCTACTTGCTTGGGTCCTGAGAGACGAGAGAGGCTTTTCGCTTTCTAGCCTCCCAGCCTTCTAGCCTTCCAGCGGGCCAAAGGCCCATAGCGAGCCGGAGGCCCGAAGTGACCCGAGGCATGCCGTGGGACATCGCGTGACCGTGTTCCGGCCGTACCCCTTGACCCCAGGGCAGAAGATCCGGATCGAAGGGGGGCCCCGGTCGGGGGACTGGGAGGTCGTGGAGGTGGGCGACCGGACGATGAGGCTCCGTTGCCCGGTGTCGGGCCGGGAGGTGGAGTGGGACCGGTTCGCCTGTTTCGTGGAGGAGCGCGCCGACGCCGAGTGGCCCCGCCGCGAGAGGTGAGGCTCCGGCCTTGACGCACAGAGGGTCCCCGGGCGACCCTTCGGGCTCTCGGCCCGAAGCCGGGCGCTGGCACGTGACACTGCCGTTGGTCGTGCCGTCGCCGCGTCACCCGTGACCCGTCACGCGTCACGGAAGTACTGCCGTGAATCGTGAATCGTAAATCGTGAATCGTTGGGACGCTTCGCGTCCTGGGGCGCGCGGCGGGCCCAAGGGCCTGCATCGGTAGGAGCCTGCTCCTGCAGGCGATCCCGGGCCGGAGGCCCGGCCGGACCGGGCTCGCTCCCTCGGCCCCAACGACAAA
>JAADGT010000041.1:0-4990 GCA_013152215.1 Deltaproteobacteria bacterium | reverse complement strand
CCTTCCAGCCTCCTAACCTTCTAGCCTTTGAGCCTTTTCCCCTCCGCCCCCGGGCGGGCGGAATCCGTGGGAGAAGATCGTGAAGAGGATCTGGCTCGTTCTGCTGCTCGCGGCCCTGGCGGCCTGCACGAAGGGGAAGGAGTCCGAAACGGCCCAGGCCCCCAAGGAGACCGCACCCCCGGTGGACCTCTCGCCCGCATACGGCGACACCTTCGTGGACGCATCGATCGGGGACGCGTCCACCCTGCTCCCCATCCTGGCAACGGACTCGGCGTCCCACTCGGTGGCAGGGCTGATCTACAACGGGCTCGTCAAGTACGACGGCGAGTACAACGTGGTGGGGGACCTGGCCGAGTCGTGGGAGGTCAGCGACGACAACCTGACGATCACCTTCCATCTGAGAAAGGGGGTGCGGTTCCACGACGGGGCGCCGTTCACGGCCCGGGACGTGGAGTTCACCTACCGGGTCACCATGGACCCGAACACCCTCACCGCCTACCGGGGAGACTTCGAGCCGGTGGAGTCGGTGGAGGTTGTGGACGACTACACCCTTCGGGTCCGGTACAAGGAGCCGTTCGCGCCGGCCCTGATCTCGTGGGGCGCGGCCGTGCTCCCGCGGCACCTGCTCGAGGGCAAGGACATCAACACCTCCGAGCTGGGCCGCAAGCCCGTGGGCACCGGCCCGTTCCGTTTCGTGGAGTGGCTCACCGGCCAGCGGATCGTGCTGGAGCGAAACCCCGACTACTTCGACACCGATCCGGACACCGGCATGCAGCTCCCCTATTTCAGCCGGTACGTGTTCCGGATCATTCCGGATCTGGGGGTCCAGTTCAACGAACTGATGGCCGGCAAGATCGATATGATGGGGCTGAAGCCCCTGCAGTGGACCCGGCAGACCGACAACGACCGGTTCCGCAGCCAGTACAACAAGTACAAGTACCTGGCCAATGCGTACACCTACTTAGGTTACAACCTCGAAAAGCCGATGTTCCAAGACGTGAGGGTGCGCCGGGCCCTGACCCACGCCATCGACAAGAACGAGATCGTGGAGGGGGTTCTCCAGGGGCTCGGGGTGCCGGCCACCGGCCCTTACAAGCCGGGGACCTGGGTGTACAACCCCGACGTTCCCAAGTACCCCTACGACCCGGACCGCGCCCGCAAGCTCCTGGCCGAGGCGGGGTGGACCGACACCGACGGGGACGGGGTGCTGGACAAGGACGGGAAGCCGTTCCGGTTCACGGTACTCACGAACCAGGGCAACGACCAGCGGCTCAAGACCGCCGAGATCATCCAGCAGCGCCTCAAGGCGGTGGGGATCCAGATCGAGATCCGGGTGCTCGAGTGGGCAGCGTTCATCAACGAGTTCGTGAAACCCGGCAAGTTCGATGCCGTAATCCTGGGGTGGACGATCACCCAGGACCCGGACCTGTACGACGTGTGGCACTCGTCCAAGGCGGTGCCGGGGGGGCTGAACCACACCCACTACCGGAACGCGGAGGTGGACGACCTGCTGGTGCGGGCCCGGAAGACCTTCGACCGGGCCGAGCGCAAGCGGCTCTACGACCGGTTCCAGGAGATCCTGGCCGAGGACCAGCCCTACACGTTTCTGTACGTGCCCTACGCGCTGGTGGCCGTGTCGAACCGGGTCCACGGCATCCGGCCGGCCCCGGCCGGCATCACCTACAACTTCGAGCGCTGGTACGTGCCCAAGGCGCTCCAGCGCCACGCGGAGACGCCCTGATCCATGCTGGGGTACATCGCGAAGCGGATCGCATTCATGATCCCGATGCTCTTCGGGATCACCCTGATCTCGTTTCTGCTGATGCACATGGCCCCGGGCTCCCCCACGGAGCTCTACACCGAGCTCAACCCCAAGGTGGGCGCCGAGTTCCGGGAGCGGTTCGAGGCGTACTACGGGCTGGACAAGCCGCTGCCCGTCCAGTACGTGACCTGGCTCGGCCGGGTCGCCCGGCTGGATCTGGGGATCAGCTTCAGCCCGGACAAACGCCCGGTGTGGGACAAGATCCGGGAGCGGCTGCCGATCACCCTGTTGCTGAACCTGCTGAGCCTGGTGCTGATCCTGGCCACGGCCGTGCCCCTGGGGGTGATCTCGGCGGTGCGCAGGGGCTCGCGGTTCGACCGGACCACCACGGTGCTGGTGTTCGCCGGGTTCTCGGTGCCCAGCTTCTGGCTGGCCCTGTTGCTGATGAAGTGGCTGGGGGTGGACCTGGGGTGGTTGCCGATCTCGGGGCTCGAGTCCCTGGGCGCGGCCAACCTGCCGCCCCTGGCCCGGTTCTGGGACCGGGTGCAGCACCTGATCCTGCCGGTGTTCGTGTCGGCCGTGGGGGGGCTGGCCGGCATCAGCCGGTACATGCGGGGCTCGATGCTCGAGGTGATCCGGCAGGACTACGTCACCGCGGCCCGGGCCAAGGGGCTGCCCGAGTGGCGGGTGGTCTACGTGCACGCCCTGCGCAACAGCCTGCTGCCCATCGTGACGCTGATGGGGTTTTGGATCCCGGCGCTCATCGGGGGCAGCGTGATCTTCGAGACGATCTTTGCCATCCCGGGCATGGGGCAGCTGTTCTACCAGAGCGTGATGGCCCGCGACTACCCGGTGATCCAGGGCATTCTTCTCCTGGGGAGCGGGCTCACGCTGCTGGGCAACCTGGTGGCCGACGTGGCGTACGCCCTCGTGGACCCGCGGATCCGGTTCGGGAGGACGTAGAAAGCTCCATCAGGCCCCTGCGGGGCCGGGCAGCGAGGAAAGGTAACTTTGGTTGGTCCGGGGGCCATTGCTGGTGGCGGGGCATGGGGTTCAGGAGCCAGAATTCAGGGGACAGAAGCCAGGAAATCCCGAAAAGCAGTTTGGGTTCCCAGGGGGATCCTCTCGGGGCACCGAAGAGCTTTCTCCCTGTCCACCGACTTCTGAGTTCTGGCCCCTGAAACCCATGCCCCCGAATCCTTGGTGGTGGGGCCCAGGAGCCGCCCGGCCGCCTAGCTGCCCAGCCGCCCAGCGGGCCGAAGGCCCCCGACCGACGACCAACGACTGACGACCAACGACCGAAGTTACTGGGAAGGGGACGACGGTGCCTCGACGAAAGCGGCTGGGGGAGATCCTGATGGACGCCGGCCTCATCACCGAGACCCAGCTCCAGGCGGCCCTGAGCAGCCAGAAGACCTGGGGGGGAAAGCTGGGATCCACCCTGGTGCGCATGGGGTTCGCGAGGGAGGAGGACATCCTCCGGTGCCTGTCGGCCCAACTGCGCCTGCCCGCCGTGGACTTCCGGAAGGTCCGGATCTCCCCCCGGGCCCTGGCGGCCGTGCCCCTGCGGATCGCCGAGAAGTACCACGTGATGCCGGTGGCCCTGAAGGAGGAGCTGGGCAAGAAGTCCGTGATCCTGGCCATGGCCGATCCCACCAACCTGGACGCGATCAGCGAGATCGAGTTCCAGACCGGGGTGAACGTGCGACCGGTGGTGGCCACCGAGTCCGGCATCACCCGGGCCATCAACTACTACTACCGCAAGCAGGGCCAGGACCCCGCAGCCCAGGCCCCCCCATCCGAGCGGGTGCCCGTGGGGCCGGCCGGCGGCTCGGAGGGGGAGGACGAGATGGTGATCCTCCAGAAGGGCGAGGAGCGAAGGGTAAGCTCGCTCGACGGGTTGGACACCGGCGAGCTGCTGAAGGTGCTGATCCGGGTGCTGGAGGCCAAGGGGGTGCTCACCCGGGAGGAACTGGAAGCCGCCCTGCGATCCCAGCGATGACCCAGACCCCCCACGTAGGCCCTTGGAAGACCCTGTGGCGCCGCCTGCGACGGAACCGGCAAGCCGTGGCCGGGTTGGCGATCGTGCTGACCCTGGCCGCGGTGGCCGTGCTCCACCGGTGGATCGCGCCGTACGATCCGGCCCAGGTGGACATCCGCCACATCCTGGAGCCGCCGAGCGTCCGCCACTGGTTCGGCACCGACGAGCTGGGCCGGGACGTGTTCTCCCGCTTGGTGTACGGGGCTCCCATCAGCCTCCTGGTGGGGTTCGTGGCGGTGGGGATCTCGGTGGGCATCGGCACGGTGCTGGGGTGCACGGCCGGCTACTACGGGGGCTGGTGGGACAGCCTCGTGATGCGGTTCGTGGACCTGATGCAGTCCATCCCCACGTTCTTCCTGATCCTCTCGGCCATCGCGTTCCTCAAGCCGTCGATCTGGCTGATCATGGTGATCATCGGCGCCACCGGCTGGATGGGGGTGTGTCGTTTGGTCCGGGCCGAGGTGCTCAGCCTGAAGGGGCGGGAGTTCGTGCTGGCGGCCCGGGTCCAAGGGGCGGGGGACCTGCGCATCCTGTTCCTCCACCTGCTGCCCAACGCCCTGGTGCCGGTGCTGGTGTCGGCCACCCTGGGGATCGCCGGCGCCATCCTGGTGGAGTCGAGCCTGTCGTTCCTGGGGTTGGGGGTGCAGCCGCCCCAGCCGTCGTGGGGGAACATGCTGGCCCAGGCCCGGGACAACCTGGCCAGCGGGTGGTGGGTCACCGTGTTCCCGGGCATGGCGATCTTTCTGACCGTGTTGGGTTACAATCTCCTGGGCGAAGGGCTGCGGGACGCCCTGGACCCCAAGATCAACGACTGAGAAGCCCCCGGGCCCCTGCGGGGGCTGGCGACGATGGAAGTCTTTCAGGCCCCTGGGGGGCCGGGCACCGGGGAAGGGTAACTCTCGTTGGTCCGGGGCCATTGCCGACGGCGGGGCATGGGTTTCAGGAACCAGATTTCAGGGGACAGAAAACAGGAAATCCCGAAAAGCAGTTGGGGTTCCCGCGGGGATCGTCTCGGGGCACCGAAGAGCCTTCTCCCTCTCCACTGACTTCTGAATTCTGGCCCCTGAAACCCATGCCCCCCGGACCGTGAGGTGGAGGCGCAGGGGCATGGTGATTCCTAGAACGCGTGGGAATCCGGGGGGGCAAGCGTCCTAGCCTCCCAGCCTCCTAGCCTTCCAGCCGCCCCG
>JAADGT010000161.1:310-7665 GCA_013152215.1 Deltaproteobacteria bacterium | reverse complement strand
CCCGGGAACTCACCGTTCCCGGGCCGCCGGTTTTCGGAGATGCCGCCGTCCTCAGCCCGCCGCGGCCCGCAGGGCCTGGTCCAGGTCCTCGAGGATGTCGTCGATGTGCTCGATGCCCACGGAGAGCCGGATGAAGTCCGGGCTCACCCCGGCCGCCTCCTGCTCCTCGGGGGTGAGCTGGGAGTGGGTGGTGGAGGCCGGATGGATGGCCAGGCTCTTGGCGTCGCCGATGTTCGCCAGGTGGCTGAACAGCTTCACGTTGTCGATGAACCGTTTGCCGGCCTCGAGGCCCCCCTGGATGCCGAACCCGAGGATCGCGCCGTACAGGCCCCGGTGGTGGTACTTCCGGGCGGTCTCGTGGCTGGGATGGCTCTCGAGCCCCGGGTAGCTCACCCAGCTCACCAGGGGGTGCGACTCCAGGAACCGGGCCACGGCCATGGCGTTCTCCGAGTGTCGCTCCATCCGGAGGGGCAGGGTCTCCAACCCCTGCAGGAACAGGAACGAGTTGAACGGGCTCAGGCAGGGGCCGGTGTCCCGCAGCCACTGGACGCGGCACTTGATGATGAACGCCACGTTTCCGAGGCCGGGGAAGTCGCCGAAGGTCTCCCAGAAGTTGAGGCCGTGATAGCTGGGGTCGGGTTGGGAGAAGTGGGGGAACTTGCCGTTGCCCCAGTCGAACCGGCCCCCGTCCACGATGATGCCGCCGATCGAGGTGCCGTGGCCGCCCACGAACTTCGTGGCCGAGGCCACCACCACGTCGGCGCCGTGGTCCAGGGGGCGCAGCAGGCAGGCGGTGGGCATGGTATTGTCCACCACCAGGGGCACCCCGGCCTCGTGGGCGATCTCGGCCACCGCCTCGATGTCCAAGGTGTCCAGCTTGGGGTTTCCGACGGCCTCGGCGTACACGGCCCGGGTGCGGTCGGTGATGGCCCGGCGGAAGTTCTCGGGGTCCCGTGGATCCACGAACCGGACCTGGATCCCCAGCTTGGGCAGGGTGTAGTGGAGCAACGTGTACGTGCCGCCGTAGAGGCTGGTGGAGGCCACGACCTCGTAGCCGGCCTCCACGATGCACGACAGGGCCAGGGTCTCGGCCGCCTGGCCCGACGCCACGGCCAGGGCGCCCGTGCCCCCCTCGAGGGCGGCCATGCGCTGCTCGAACACGTCGGTGGTCGGGTTCATGATCCGGGTGTAGATGTTCCCGAACTCCTGGAGCGCGAACAGGCTGGCCGCGTGCTCGGCGTTCTTGAACACGTAGCTGGTTGTCTGGTAGATCGGGACCGCACGGCTCCCGGTCGTGGGGTCGGGGGCCTGCCCGGCGTGGACCGCTAGGGTTTCGGGCTTCCACGACATGGGGTTTCTCCTTTCGATTGTTGAGTAGACGAGGCCGTAAATGAGTATCGGATTACTCCTGCAGCGTCAAGGAAAATATGGGCTCCTTCTGGTGGCCGTGTGGGTGTGGGGGGTGGTGGCCACCGCCTGGGCCGCCGATCCGGAGCGGGCGGCCGAGCACCTGCGGCGCGCGGAGACCTACCTCTCCGAGGGCAAGACGACCGAGGCCACCCTCGAGCTCCGCAGCGCGGTGCAGGCCGATCCGGCCAACGTGAAGGCCCACCGGAAGCTGGCCGAGACGCTTCTCAAGCAGGGGGACGGAGCAGGGGCCTTCCGGGAGTTCCGCGAGGTGGTGAGCCTCGATCCGGACGACGGGGAGGCCCGGCTCAAGGTGGCCCGGTTCTACCTGGCGGCCCGGCGGTTCTCGGACGCGGCCGAGCACGCCTCGAAGGCGGCGGAGCTGCTGCCGGAGCGGTTCGAGCCCTGGCTGGTGCTGGGACGGGCCCGGGCGGCCGAGAAGTCGTGGGCCGAGGCGTCCGAGGCCTTGGATCAGGCGCTGAAGCGGGCCCCCGACCGGGAGCTCCTGTGGCTCGAGGCCCCCGGATCCGGCTGGCCGCGGGGGACCGGGAGGGGGCCGAGACGATGCTGCGCAAGGGGCTGGACCAGATCCCGCCCTCCTCCTCCCTGCGGGTCGCGTTGGCCAACCTGTTGGCCGGTGCGGAGCGGTTCGAGGAGGCCGACGCCCTGATGGAGGAGGTGCGGAACCTGGCGGAGGGGGATCCCGAGAAGTTGGAGGCCGTGGCGCTGTACCGGCTGCGCCGGGGGGACCGGAAGGCCGCCGAGGACCTGCTTCGGACGGCGCTCCGGGAGGCCGGGGACGACCAGGCGCGCCGCACCCGGGCCCTGGCCGCGCTCTCGGGGTTCTACTCGGTGATCGGGGACCTGGCCCGGGCCCGTGAGACGTTGGAGGAGCTTCGGGCGGTCGCCCCGGACAACCCGGCGGTGCTCATGAGGTTGGCCAATCTCTATCTGCTGTCGGGCGACCCGGACCGGGCCGAGCCGTTGATCCGGGATCTCGCAAAGCGCTCTCCCACCGACCGCAACGTGCGGCTGCTCCAGGCCCGGCTGGATCTGGCACGGGGACGGGTGGCCGAGGCCCGGGAGGCCCTGGAGGGGATCGTGGCCGAGGCCCCGGACTCGGTGAACGGCAACCTGTTCCTGGGCAAAGCCTATGCCATGGAACGGCAGTGGCAGAAGGCCCGCGAGGCCTACCAGCGGGTGCTGGCGGAGGTGCCGGGGCACTACTTCGCCAACCTGGACCTGGCCAAGGTGGCCCTGGAGCTGGGAGACGGGGCAGCGGCCCGCCAGGCCGCCGAGCGGGTCCTGCGGGTCCGGCCCGGCGATCGCATGGCCCGGGAGCTGGGGGCGGTGGCGCTGCTGGTGGAGGGCAAGGCCAAGGAGGCCGAGAAGGAGCTCCGGGCGCTGCTGAAGGACGCTCCGGACGATGCGCGCCTGCGCCTGCGGCTCGCCCAGGCCCTGGAGGCCCAGGGCCGGGGGGACGAGGCGGTGGCGGCCTACGAGGCGGTCCGCAAGGGGGCGCCCTCGGCCCTCGAACCGGTCCTGCGGGAGATGGCGCTGCTCGACCGGTTGGGCCGTCACGACGAGGTGCGCCGGGTGGGGGAGGGGTTCCTCCAGGCGAACGACGAGGCGCCGCCGGTCCTGAACGCGCTGGCCGTGCACGCCATGAGCCGGGGCGACGAGAAGGCCGCGGAGGCGTATCTGCGCCGGAGCCTCGAGGCCGCACCGGACGCGGTGGAGACCCGGGAGCTGGAGGCCCGGTTCCGGATGAGCCAGGGCAGGGCCAAGGAGGCGATCGCCGCCCTCGAGAAGGCGCTCGAGGCGAAGCCGAACCGGGTGTCGAGCCTGCTCCTGCTGGCGACGATTCGCGAGTCCCGGGGCGAGCAGGACAAGGCCCGGGACCTGTACCGCAGGATCCTGGCCGTGGCGCCCCGCCACCCAGTGGCCGCCAACAACCTGGCCATGATCCTGGCCGAGAAGGACGAGACCCTGCCCGAGGCCCAGCGGCTGGCCGAGATCGCGGTGGAGGAGGCGCCCGACAACCCCTTCACGGCCGACACCCTGGGGTGGGTGTTCTACCGTCAGGGGGCGTTCGAGCGGGCCCGCCGGCAGTTCGAGAAGGCCCGGGAGCGGCTGCCGGACAACCCCGAGGTGGCGTACCACCTGGGAGCCGCCCTGGCGCGCCTGGGGCAGAAGGCGCGGGCCCGGGCGTTGCTCCAGGAGGCCCTGGAGGCCGAGAAGAAGGGCCCGTGGGCCTTCGACGCGGGCCGGCTGCTCGAGGAGCTGGGACGGAAGGAGGAGTAGACCGCGGCGCGGCCCTCTCGTCACCCGGGCGGGCCGTTGCGGTGCCAGTTCCAGGCGGTCTCCAGGATCGTATCGAGCCCGGGGTACCGGGGCGTCCACCCCAGCTCCGAGCGGATCCGGTCGCTCGACCCCACCAGCACGGCCGGGTCGCCCCACCGGCGGCGGGCCTCCAGAACCGGAATCTGCCGCCCGGTGACCTTCCGGGCCTCATCGATCACCTGGCGCACCGAGTAGCCGGTGCCGTTCCCCAGGTTGTAGGCCCGGCTCTGGCCGCCGGAGAGCAGGTGCTCCAGGGCCAGCACGTGGGCCTCGGCCAGGTCGGTCACGTGGATGTAGTCGCGCACGCACGTGCCGTCGGGGGTGGGGTAGTCGGTGCCGAACACCGCGATGTGGGGCCGGGTGCCCAGGGCCACCTCCAGCACCAGGGGGATCAGGTGGGTCTCGGGGTCGTGGGCCTCGCCGATCTCTCCGTCCGGGTCGGCGCCGGCCGCGTTGAAGTACCGCAGGTTCACGTGGCGCAGCCCATAGGCGGCCTCGAAGTCGGCGAGCATCTGCTCCACCATGAGCTTGGTGCGGCCGTAGGGGTTGATGGGCCGCTGGGGGTGCTCCTCGGGGATCGGGACCCGCTCCGGCTCGCCGTAGGTGGCACAGGTCGACGAGAAGATGAAGAACTCGCTCTCCACCTCCTTCATGGTCTCCAGCAGGGCCAGGGTGGTGGCCACGTTGTTGCGGTAATAGGGGCCCGGGTCCCGGACCGACTCGGCCACGTAGGCGTAGGCCGCGAAGTGCATCACCGCCCGGATCCGGTGCTCGAGCAGGACCGCCCGCACCGCCTCCCGGTCCGCCAGGTCCGCCTCCACGAAGGTGCCCCACCGGGCCGCCCACCGGTGGCCCCGCTCCAGGTTGTCCACCACCACCGGGTGAAAGCCCCTCTGGGCCAGGAGCTTCGCGACGTGGGAGCCGATGTACCCGGCCCCTCCGGCCACCAGCACGGATTCCGCCATGGCGATCGTCCTTTTGGGTCTTGGGTCCGCTGGGAAGCTCTCCCCCCCTATGCCTCGGGCGGCGTCCGCGGCCCGTCCAGGGGGTTCTCCCGCAGCCAGTCGTCGAAGTAGTCGATGGTGCGGCGCAGCCCCTCCCGCAGGGGCACCTTGGGCTCCCAGCCCAGCCTTTCCCGGGCCAGGGCGATGTCGGGCCGCCGTTGCACCGGGTCGTCGGCCGGCAGGGGCAGGAACCGGATCTCGGCCCGGGACCCGGTCATCTCCCGCACCAGCTCGGCCAGCTCCAGGATCGTGAACTCCTCGGGGTTGCCCAGGTTCACGGGACCCACGAGCCCGTCCTGCTCCATGAGCCGGATCAGACCGTCCACGAGGTCGTCCACGTAACAGAAGCTGCGGGTCTGGGATCCGTCCCCGTACACCGTGAGGGGCTGCCCCCGCAGGGCCTGCACCACGAAGTTCGAAACCACCCGCCCGTCGTCGGGGAGCATGCGGGGGCCGTAGGTGTTGAAGATCCTGGCGATCCGCACATCCACCCCGTTCTGGCGGTGGTAGTCCATAAACAGGCACTCGGCGGCCCGCTTCCCCTCGTCGTAGCAGCTGCGGACCCCGATCGGGTTCACGTTGCCCCAGTAGCTCTCCGGCTGGGGGTGCACCGTGGGGTTGCCGTACACCTCGCTGGTCGAGGCCTGGAGGATCCGGGCCTTGACCCGCTTGGCGAGCCCCAGGGTGTGGATCGCGCCCAGGATGCTGGTCTTGATCGTCTTCACCGGGTTGTACTGGTAGTGCACCGGTGACGCCGGGCACGCCAGGTTGTAGATCTGGTCCACCTCAACGAACAGGGGGTGGGTGATGTCGTGGCGCAGCAGCTCGAAGCCGGGGTGGGCCGTGAGGTGGGCGATGTTCTGCTTGCGGCCGGTGAAGTAGTTGTCGAGGCACAGCACCTCCTTGCCCCGTGCCAGCAGGGCCTCGCACAGGTGGGAGCCCAGGAACCCGGCCCCGCCGGTCACGAGCACCCGGCGGTCGGTGCGCAGCGCCGGGTTGTAGATGAGGCGGTTGGGATCGATCTGCATGGTGTCGACTCCGGAAAGGGGCCGGCGATCATACGGACGCCCGACCGTCGGCGTCAATCCCGCCCTCGGCCGCGGGCAGCACGAACCGAAACGTGCTGCCCCGTCCCGGCTCACTCTCCACCCAGATGGTGCCGCCCATGCGCTCCACCAGCTCCCGGCAGATCGCCAGCCCCAGGCCGGCGCCGTCGGCGCCCGCCGCAGCCCCCCGCACGAACTTCTGGAAGATCCGGTCCCGGTCGTCCGGGGCGATGCCGGGCCCGGTGTCCGCGACCCCCACCTCCACCCGACCGGGCCCGGCCGGCCGGATCTCCACCCGCACCCGCCCCCGGGAGGTGAACTTGATGGCGTTGCCCACCAGGTTGAACAGGACCTGGGTGAGCCGGTCCGGGTCGGCCCAGGCCTGGGGCGTGTTGGGATGGGCGTGCAGCTCGAGGGCCACGGGCCGATCCCCCACCAGGGTCCGGGCCTGGTGGAGCACGGCCTCGGCCACGGCCTCCACCCGCACGGGGCACGGCGCGATCTCCAGCCGGCCGGCCTCGATCCGGGACAGGTCCAGGATGTTCTCGATCAGGCGCAGCAGCCTGCGCCCGCTGTCCGCGATGCGTCCGAGGCTGTGGGTCTGGTCCGGGGTCAGGGGGCCGTCGAGCCCCTGGATCATGGCCTCGGAGTAGCCGATGATGCAGTTCAAGGGGGTGCGCAGCTCGTGGCTCATCTGCATGAGGAACTCGGTGCGGACCCGCTCGGTGGCCTGGAGGGTCTGGTACGAGGCCTCCAGCTCCTTGGTGCGGGCGTGCACCGTCTCCTCGGCCTTCTGGTATGCCTGCCGCAGGGCCTCCCGGGCCCGGTGGAGCTCCCCGTACACCCGGAACAGGGTCTCGGTCTTCTCGCGGTCGCGCTCCTGGGCCTCCTTGATCTCCGACACGTCTCGGATGACCGCCTCCACCTGCTCCCGGCCGTCCACCAGGGCCAGCCGGGCGCTCCACAGGGCGTCGATCCGGGTGCCGTCGGCCCGTCGGAGGGGCAGCTCGTAGTTGCGCAGCCGGTTGCTCTGGCGCAGGCGGGCCAGGAGGGCGGGCCACGCCCGGGGTTCCTCCAGGACCTCCGAGACGGTCAGGTCCTGCATCTGCCGGGGCGGCCGCCGGAGCATCTGGCAGAGGGCCCGGTTGGCGTGGAGGATGCGGCCCGAGGCGTCGAACACCCCGATGCCGTCCGGCGTCATCTCCAGGAACTCTCCGAGCCGGCTCTCGGTCTCCCGCAGCCGGCCGGCGCTGCGCCGCATCTCCTGGGCCAGGTGGTCCACGGTGTCGGCGATGGCCGACACCTCGTCGGTCTCCTCGACCCGCTCGGGTACGAACGCCGACAGCCGTTCCCTGAGCCGAACCCAGGGCCGGACGGTCCGCCGACCCACCAGCACGGCCACCACGGCGATCACCAGCCCGGTCGCCAGGGTCAGCAGGCCCGCGTACCCGGCGTAACGGCGGGCCAGGTCCTCGAGGGCCCGGTCCGAGGCGGGGGGCGGCACCGAGGCGGCTGCGGCCAGCACGAACCCGGCGGGTTTGGCCTGGGCGTCGCC
>JAADGT010000161.1:0-303 GCA_013152215.1 Deltaproteobacteria bacterium | reverse complement strand
AGGGCGAGCCCCTGCCCGTCCGTGTCCACCCACTCCACGGCCCCCGCCCGCACGGACTGGGGGTCGGAGGAGGCCGGGCCGGTCAGCCGGGCCACCACCTCCGCAGGGGGCTCCAGCGAACCCAGCCAGCAGGGGTTGCCGGCGGTGTCGAACAGCACGAGGCCGGTCCGGTCCGGGGAGGCGCCGAGGGCGTGCTCGAGGTGTCTGAGGTCGAGCTCCGCCCACACCCGGCCGGGATCGGGAAGCTCGGAGCGCCATACCTCGGCCACCAGCCGCTCGACCCGGGGGAGGCGGTCCTCGGGG
>JAADGT010000226.1 GCA_013152215.1 Deltaproteobacteria bacterium | reverse complement strand
GGGGTCTACCTCCGGCCGGGCGCGAAGCCGAGCGTTGAGATTCGCCGCGCAGGCACAAGACACGGGAGTTGGTTTCATCACGGGTGCGTGCAAGGGGTCCCCTTTCGCGGTTCGAGCTCCGGGGGCGCTGCGCGGCGAGCATAGGGGCCGCGCCCGGCTCTCCGGCAGACCCCTTGCCCCTCCCAACCAGGAGGCGATCGTTCCTGTTTATCCGCCAGGCTAACCGCGTCACTACGCAAAGAGGGCGGCTGCCATGGTACAGCTTGAGGTGTTCCTGCAAACCCTTGTGTCGGGGCTGTTGCTCGGGGGGCTCTACGCCCTGATCGGGCTCGGCATGACCCTGATCATGGGGGTGATGAAGATCATCAACCTGGCCCACGGGGAACTGATGATGGTGGCGATGTACATCGCCTTCTGGCTGTTCCACCTGCTGGGCATGGACCCCTACGTGACCCTGCTGGTCACGGTGCCGGCGCTGTTCGTGCTGGGGGTGTTCATCCAAAAGACCCTGATCTCTCCGGTGCTCAAGGTGGACTCGATCCTGCCGGAGAACCAGGTGATCCTGACCGTGGGCATCGGCATGGTGCTCCAGAACCTGGCCACCCTGTTCTTCACCTCGGACTACCGGTCCACCCCCGTGGATTACGCATCGGATGCTTGGTACCTGAGCGACTGGTGGCGCTCGTCGCCGATCGAGTTGTCGTTCTCGGTGCCGTGGGTGGTGTCGTTCGGGTTCGCGGTGGCCATCACCGCGGCCCTGTGGTGGTTCCTGCAAAGGACCGACGCGGGCAAGGCCATTCGGGCCACGGCCCAGGACAAGGACGCCGCGATTCTGATGGGCGTGAACGTGGAGCGCATGACCGTGGTCACGTTCGGTCTGGGAGCGGCCCTGGTGGGCGCGGCCGGCAGCCTGTTCATTCCCATGTACTACCTCTACCCCGCCCTAGGGGGGCGGTTCACCCTGATCGCGTTCGTGATCACGATCCTGGGCGGCCTGGGCTCGACCCAGGGGGCGATCATCGGGGGGCTGATCCTGGGGGTGTTCGAGTCGATGACCGCCACCTATGTGGGCATGGGGTGGGCCCCGGTGGGCCGGTTCCTGGTGTTCGTGGCGTGCCTGATCTTCCTGCCCGGGGGCGTGGCCGGGCTGATGCGGCGCCGATAGGGAGGAGACGACCATGGCGAGCGCAGCGCAGACCCTGGGCCGGTACCGCACCGCCGCGGCGGTGGTGGGGGCCCTGGCGGTGATCCCGCTGGTGCCCGGCCTGAACTCGAGCTACGTGCTCCACATGTTCATCCTGATGCTCATGTGGAGCGTGATCGGCATGGCATGGAACCTGCTCGGCGGGTACTGCGGCCAGGTATCCTTCGGGCACGCCGCCTTCTTCGGGTTGGGGGCGTACACCGGCGGCATCCTGTACTACCACCTGGGCTGGTCGGCCTGGTGGGGCCTGCCCGTGGGCATGGTGGTGGTGACCCTGGGCGCCCTGGGCGTGGGGTACATCTGCCTGCGCCTCCGGGGGCCATACTTCGCCCTGGGCACCCTGGCCATGGGCGAGGTGCTGCGGGTAACGGCCGAGAACCTGGAGTGGCTTACCGAGGGCACCCGGGGCATCATGCTCGAGACCCGGACCTGGGTGGCCAAGGAGCCGTTCTACTATGTGATCCTGGCCATTGCCGTGGCCTCGTTCGCTGTGCTCGAGGTCATGGTCCGGTCCAAGTGGGGGTATTACTTCGTGGCGATCCGCGAGGACCAGGACGCGGCCGAGTCCCTGGGCATCGACACCACCCTGTACAAGACCATCGCCTTGGTGGTGAGCGCGGTGCTCACCGGTGTGGCCGGTGCGTTCTACACCTGCTACATGGGCTACATCGATCCCGAGATCGTGTTCGCCCTGCACGACGTGTCCATCGTCACCATCATGGTGGTGATGGTCGGCGGGGTCGCCACCCGGTGGGGTCCCTTGGTGGGCGCGGTGATCATGATCCTCCTGAGCGAGGTGGTGCGCACCCTGCCCTACATCGGCCGGGCCCACCAGACCCTGTTCGGCATCCTGTTGATCGTGATCATCATCTTCCTGCCCAATGGGGTGGTGGGCGACTTCCGCAAGATGATTCGATTCTTCCTGGGCCGGTCGAAGCCGGCCGGGGCCGGAGGCGTGTGACATGGCGCTTCTCGAACTGGAAGGGGTGACGAAGCAGTTCGGCGGGCTCACGGCGGTGAGCAACGTGAGCTTCGCCGTGGCCGAGGGCCAGATCGTGGGGCTGATCGGACCCAACGGCGCCGGCAAGACAACCCTGTTCAACATGATCAACGGGTTCCTCAAGCCCACCGCGGGCCAGATCCGGTTCCGGGGGGACCGGATCGACGGGCTCAAGCCCCACAAGGTCTGCCGCATGGGGCTGGCCCGGACTTTCCAGGTGGTGAAGCCCCTCCAGCGCATGACCGTGCTGGACAACGTGCTCGCCTCTTCGTTCCTCCGGTTTCCGGCGCGCGCGGACGCCGAGCGCAACGCCTGGGAGGTGCTGGAGTTCACCGGGCTGATCCCGGTCGCCAACACGGTGAGCAAGGGCCTGCCCCTGGGGCTTCGCAAGCGCCTGGAGATCGCACGGGCCCTGGCCACCCGGCCGGCCCTGATCCTGTTGGACGAGGCCTGTGCGGGTCTGAACCCCACCGAGCTCGACGAGAGCATCCGGATCATTCGCAAGATCCGGGAGACCGGCACTACGGTGTTGATCATCGAGCATCACATGAAGGTGATCATGTCCATCAGCGACCACATCGTGGTGCTGAACTACGGCGAGAAGATCGCCGAGGGCACCCCGGAGGAGGTGGCCCGGAACCCGGCGGTGATCCAGGCCTATCTGGGAGGAGGGGCCGCCCATGCTTAAGGTCAACGGCATCGACGTGTTCTACGGAGACGTGCAGGTGCTGTGGGACGTATCGTTCCACGTGGGCGAGGGCGAGGTGGTGGCCCTGATCGGGGCGAACGGCGCCGGCAAGTCCACCACCCTGCGCACCATCTCGGGGCTGCTTCGGCCCCGCAAGGGCACGGTGGAGTTCCTGGGCGAGCGCCTGGACCAGATCCCGCCGTACCGCATCATCGAGCTGGGGCTCGCCCACGTTCCCGAGGCCCGGCGGCTGTTCCCCGAGATGACCGTGGAGGAGAACCTGGAGATGGGGGCCCTGAAGCCCGCGGCCAAGGCCCGCCGGGCCGAGAGCCTCGAGAGGGTGTACGCCCGGTTCCCCCGGCTCAAGGAGCGCCGCCGGCAGCTGGCCGGCACCCTGTCGGGGGGCGAGCAGCAGATGCTCGCGATCGGCCGGGGCCTGATGAGCCTGCCCAGGATGATCCTGTTCGACGAGCCCAGCCTGGGGTTGGCCCCGCTGCTGGTGGAAGAGGTGTTCAACGTGGTCAACGACATCCGGCGCGACGGGGTCACGGTGCTGATCGTGGAGCAGAACGTGCGGCAGACCCTGGCCGTGGCCGACCGGGCCTACGTGCTCGAGACCGGCCGAATCGTGCGCGAGGGCACCGGAAGCGAGCTGCTCGACGACGAGGAGGTCCGAAAGGCCTACCTTGGGGTGTGATTGACCCGGCAGCGAGATGGGCGCGCTTTTCCGGTGGCGGGGCAAGGGACCTGCCTCCGGCCGGGCGCGAAGCCGGGCGTTGAGATTCGCCGCGCAGGCACGGGACACGGGAGTTGGTTCCATGACAATTCCGTGCAGGGGGCACCTTTTCACGGTCCGGGCGCAGGAGGCGCTGCGCGGCGAGCGAAGGGGCCGCGCCCGGCTCTCCAGCAGGTCCCTTGCCCCCCGGCCAGGGAGGGATCGCACTTGCCTAACCGCCGGTTTAACCCGCATTATTCATGAAGCCTTCTGCTGCAACCGCCGGTTGTACGCCATCTCGGGGCGTGCTCGCGCCTCGGGGCTCGACGTACCGTCCAGCACGCCTTCGCCCCTCGTCGCTGCGCTTGCCCCGATCTGACGCGCACTCGACGGTTTCGCGACAAACGCTCATGAATAATGCGGGTTAAGTGAGTAGGGGGCGGCTTGGCGACTTTTCTGGTATCGTATCGCTTCCGGAGGGCTGGGGTTTCCCAGCCTTCCAGCTTTCCAGCCTCCCAGCCTTCCAGCCGAAACGAGCCATGGCATCGATCTTGATCGTGGACGACGAAGCGTTCCTCCGGGACCAGCTGGGCCGGATCCTGGGCGAGGAGGGGTACCGGGTCCACGGCGTGGGCACCGGGGCCGAGGCCCTGGCGGCCGTCGCGGACGGGCCCCCGGACCTGGTGCTCCTCGATCTGAACCTGCCCGACCGCCACGGCATCGAGGTGCTCCGGGCCCTCAAGGAGCGCGATCCCGACCTCCTGGTGATCGTGATCACCGGGTACGGCTCGGTGGAGAGCGCGGTCGAGAGCCTGAAGCTCGGCGCCTACGACTACGTGAAGAAGCCGTTCAAGGCCGACGCGATCAAGCTGATCGTGCGCCTGGCCCTGGAGACCCAGCGGCTCCGACGGCGGGTGCGGGTGCTCAGGGAGCGCGAGATCGGGCCGGGCGAGCCGGTGATCGCCGAGAGCCCGGCCATGCAGGCCGTGCTGGACCAGGTGCGGGACGTGGCGGCCCACGCCGAGACCACGGTGCTGATCACGGGCGAGAGCGGCACCGGCAAGGAGGTGGTGGCCCGGCTCCTCCACAACCTGTCCGAGCGCGCATCCGGACCGTTCCTCGAGGTGAACTGCGCCTCGATCCCCGGGTCGATCCTCGAGAGCGAGCTGTTCGGCCACGAGCCGGGCGCGTTCACGGACGCCCGCAAGGCCAAGGAGGGGCTCCTGGAGGCGGCCGACGGCGGCACCGTGTTCCTGGACGAGGTGGGGGACATGGAGCCGGGGCTCCAGGCCAAGCTGCTGCGGTTCCTGGAGACCCGCCGTTTCCGCCGGGTGGGAGGGGTGCGGGAGACCGTGGTGGATGTGCGGGTGGTGGCCGCCACCAACCGGGACCTACGCGACGCGATCCGCTCCGGAGGGTTCCGGGAGGACCTGTACTACCGGCTCAACGTGTTCCCGATCCACGTGCCCCCGCTGCGGGAGCGGCCGGAGGACATCCTGCCCTTGGCCCAGCACTTCCTGGAGCGGTTCGCCCGCAAGTTCCACCGGCCCCTCTCGGCCATCGCGCCCGACGCCCAGGACCGGCTGGTGGGCTACCCCTGGCCGGGCAACGTGCGCGAGGTGCGAAACCTCATGGAGCGCATGGCCATCACCTGCCGCCGCCGGGAGCTGCGGGCCGCTGACCTGCCCCCCGAGATCCGGGGAGGAGCCGAGCCCGGCCCGGGTCGATGGGTGCTTCCGGCCGAGGGGTGTGACCTGGAGGCCCTGGAGAGGGACCTGGCCCGGTGCCTGATCACCCAGGCCCTGGAACGCACCGGCGGCAACGTGAGCCAGGCGGCGCGGCTCCTGGGCCTGCCCCGGGGCACCCTGCGCCACCGCATGGAAAGCCTGGGGCTGCGGTCCGGGCCGGGGGGCTGACGGTGGCCCCTCGGCCCGTGCGGGGGATCGCGCCGGATGAAAACGGGCGCCCGCGCGGCAAGATCGTGGAAAACCGTGCTCACCACCCTTGACGGGGGGCCGTTCGTCCGCTAATACCTCACCCGCTTTTGTTCTCCGTTGCGTTTCGGCATCGGGAGGAGTTCCGTTTCCCTTGGACCCGTGGTCCGGAAAGGAGGTTCTCTCATGCCGAAGTGTCCCCATCCTCGCCGTGCTCCCTCCCCATCGGATGTCGAGCGGCGGCTCGACGCTCTCGAGGCCCGGTTCCAGGGTCGGGGCCGCGATCTGGAGGAGTTGCTCGCCTCCCGGGGCATCTCCCGCCGCAGCTTCCTGAAGTGGACCTCCATGATGACGGCCGCCCTGTGGCTTCCGCCGACGTTCGAACGGTCGGTGGCCCGGGCGGCGGCCGTGGCCACCCGGGTGCCCGTGGTGTGGCTCCACCTCCAGGAATGCACGGGGTGCACCGAAAGCGCCCTGCGCACAGCCTACCCCGGCATCTCTGAGCTGATCCTCGAGTACCTCTCGTTCGACTACCACGAGACGATCATGGCCCCGGCGGGGGAGGCGGCCGAGAAGAGCCTGGAGGACACCCTCGAGAACCATCGGGGCGCATACCTGTGCGTCATGGAAGGGTCGATCCCCACGGCCATGGACGGGAAGTTCCTGCGGCTGGGCCCCAAGGGCGAGACCGGGCTGTCCCTGGCCCGGCGGGTGGCGGCCGGGGCCAAGGCCGTGATCGCCATCGGTCACTGCGCGTCCTACGGCGGGCCCCAGGCCGCGGCGCCCAACCCCACCGGCGCGAAGCCGGTGCACGAGGCCTTGGGCATCCAGACCATCCGGATCCCCGGATGCCCCTACAACGGGGTGAACCTGGTGGGCACCATCCTTCATCTGCTGCTGACCGGCGAGGTGCCGGCCCTGGTGGACGGTCGGCCGGCCTGGGCTTACTCCAAGCGCATCCACGACACCTGCCCCCGCCGGGCCCACTTCGACGCCGGCGAGTTCGTGGAGCAGTGGGGCGACGAGGGCGCAAGAAAGGGGTTCTGTCTTTACAAGGTGGGGTGCAAGGGCCCCTATACCTGGAACAACTGCAACGAGATGCAGTGGAACGAGGCGGCCAGCTTCCCGATCCGGGCCGGACACGGGTGCATCGGGTGCAGCGAGGACGCGTTTTGGGACGACATGGCTCCCCTCGAGAAACCCCTGGCCGACGGCGCGGTGGCGATCCCGTTCCTCAAGGGGGTCGAGGGCTCCGTGGACACGGTGGGCTGGACCCTGATCGGGGCCACGGCCGTGGGCATCGCGGGACACGCGGTGTACAGCGCGGCGATGAAGAAGTCCAAGCCCGGCCAGGACGGAGAGGAGGGGAGCCATGGCGCGTAAGATCATCGACCCGATCACCCGCATCGAGGGGCACCTGCGCATCGAAGTCGAGCTCGACGGCAACCGTGTGGTGGACGCCTGGAGCTCGGGCATGATGTTCCGGGGCATCGAGACCATTCTCAGGAACCGCGATCCCCGCGATGCCCCGTTGATGACCCAGCGGATCTGCGGGGTGTGCACCCACGTGCACTACGACGCCTCGATCTGGGCCGTGGAGAACGCGTTCGGCATCACCCCGCCGCCGGCCGCTCGGATCGTGCGGAACCTGATTCTGGGCACCCAGCTGGTCCAGGACCACATCATCCAGTTCTACCACCTCCACGGCCTCGACTGGGTGGACATCGTTTCGGCCCTGGGTGCCGACCCCAAGAAGGCCCAGGACCTGGCCCACCAGTTCGCGGACGACCCGTGGAACGCCGACGCCAAGCATTTGGAAGCGGTGAAGAACCGGCTGGCCGCGTTCGCGAAGAGCGGCCAGTTGGGCCCCTTTGCCAATGGGTACTGGGGGAACCCTTCGTACAAGCTGCCGCCCGAGGCGAACCTCCTGATCGCGTCCCACTACCTGGACGCCCTGGACGTCCAGCGCTTGGGCGGGCAGGTGCTGGCGGTGCTGGGCGGGAAGGAGCCCCACACCCAGACCCTGGTGGTGGGCGGGGTGACCTGCGTGGAGGATCTGCTGAACCCCAAGCGGATCGGCGACGTGCTCTTTCGGATCCGCAAGCTCGGCGAGTTCGTCCGGCGGGCGTACATCCCCGACGTGCTCCTGGCCGGCAGCGTGTACGCCGAGGAGGGGCTCCAGGGCATCGGCGCGGGCCACGGCAACTACCTGGCCTACGGCGCCTACCCCCTGTCCGACGACCTGGACCGGGGGAAGCTGTTCATGCCCCAGGGGGTGATCCTGGGCAAGGACCTGACCCGGGTGTACGACTTCGACCCGGCCAAGGTCTCGGAGTACGTGACCCACTCCTGGTACACCTACGGCGACGAGTCCCAGGGGATCCACCCGTCCAAGGGGGTGACCGAGGTGCAGTACACCGACCTGGGGGCCGACGGGCACGTGCGGGCCGACGGCAAGTACTCGTGGCTCAAGGCGCCCCGGTACGACGGTCGGCCCATGGAGGTGGGGCCCCTGGCCCGGGTGCTGGTGGCCTACGCCCGGGGGGTGCCGGAGGTGCGGGCCCTGGTGGACGGCACCCTCAAACGCCTCGGCGCCCCGGCCACGGTGCTGTTCTCCACCCTGGGCCGGACCGCGGCCCGGGCCCTGGAGACCCGGTGGGTGGCCGACGCCCTGCCCGGATGGGTGGAGGAGCTGGTGCGGGTCATGAAGGTGGACGGCCGCACTTTCGCCCCCTACACCCTGCCCGACGAGGCCGTGGGGTTCGGGTTGACCGAGGCGCCTCGGGGCGCCCTGGGCCACTGGGTGGAGGTACGAGGCGGACGGATCGCCAATTACCAGTGCGTGGTGCCCACCACCTGGAACGCCGGGCCCCGGGACGCCAAAGGGGTGCGGGGGCCGTACGAGCAGAGCCTGGTGGGCATCGAGCTGGCCGACCCGGACCAGCCCCTGGAGATCCTGCGGACCATCCACTCCTTCGATCCGTGCATCGCGTGCGCGGTGCACCTGCTGCGCCATGACGGGCCGTCCCGCGCGGTCCGGGTGCTCTAGGGGAGGTGGTCCATGATCCGAAGAGTCCGCCGCATGACCGTGATGATGCGGATTATGCACTGGGTGCTGGCGCTGTCGGTGGCCGCGTGCTTCGTGACCGGCCTGTACATCGCCAAGCCATTCTGGTTCCGGCCCGCGCCCGGGCCGGCCGACGTGCTGGTGATGGGCAACGTGCGGTTCGTGCACTTCGTGGCCGCCATGCTCGTGGACGTGGCGTTCCTGAGCTGGTGCTACCTGTTCTTCTTTTCGCTGCAAGAACCGTTCGTGCGGAGCCTGGTGCCGTTTCGCAAACGATGGGGGGAGGCCTGGGCCATGCTTCGCCACTACTTCACCCTGCGCAACAAGCCCCCCACCCGGGACCCCGGCATCGACCCGCTGAACGCCTACGGGTTCCTGGTCATCCACTTCCTGGTGTTCGTGCAGATGGTCACGGGGTTCGGCCTGATGCGGCCCACCTTTAGCCACGCCAACTCGCTCCTGCCGATCTGGCCGTGGATCTTGGAGGTGTCGGAGCGGGTCTCGGTGGCCGCGTTCGGCAGCCTGGTGGCCGTGCGGCAGGTTCATCACCTGGCCGGGTTCGCCATCGTGGCGCTGGCCGCGGTACACGTCTACCTGCAGATCTGGCGCGACATCTTCTGGACCGAGGGTCACATCTCGGTGGTGTTCAGCGGGTACAAGTACGTGGAGGAGGAGTAGGAACTCCCCCCATGGGGAGCCGCCGCTCCGGCCTTCCGACGTCGTCACATCCTGCGCCAGGCCACCGTGTTGGTCTCGGCGTTGTACGAGAGCACGACGTGCCGCAGGGTCTCGGTGAGCACCACCGAGGCCACCGCACAGGTGACCCGGGTGCCGGCGTGGATCTCGCCCACCACCGAGATCTGGGCGGCCCGCTGCTCCCTCTGCAGGGCGGCGAGTTCGTCGCGGCGGGCCGTGAGCTCCTTGTGGCGCCGGTAGAGCGTCTGCATCTTCTGGAGGAGATCGATCTTGCCCTTGCGGAGCGCCGGCGGGATGCGGGCCAGGGCGGTGCGGGGGTCCTTCAGGAAGTCCCGGCCCAGGTTGGACTGGAGGATCTTGATCTGGTCCATCAGGCTCGAGAGCTCGCGGTCGATGGCCTCCATCTCCCGGGCCACCCTAAGGTCCACGCCCACGGCCACGTGGGTCTGGGCGGAGCGGCTTCCCACGGTACGGGCCTCGATGCCCAGGGCAGCGTTGATCTCGCCCCCCAACAGGGCGCCCTGACCGGACAGGGCCCGAACCCTGCCGCGGGTGTACACGTGGGAGTTGGTGATGGAGTTCGCCACCTCCACGTCGCCGTCGCTCTCGATGCGTGAGCTCAACACGTACTTGGCCCGGACCCCCTTGTGGCCGACCACCGTGGCCTCTGCGGCGATTCCCCCCCGGATGACCACGAAGCCACCGGCGCGGATCGTGGCGGTCTCCACGTCGCCAAGGATCTCCACGTCTTTGCCCGCCTCCACCTGGAAGCCGGGCTTCACCCCGCCCCGGATCCGCACGGCCCCGGACGCCCGGATGTTGCCGGTGCGGTAGTCCACGTCCTCGGAGACCAGGTACTCGTCCACCACGTGGAACTTTCCCCCTTTCAGGACGATCATCCCGTCGGCCGTGGCCAGGACCCGGATTCCCTGCTCGTCGGGCTCGGTGTTGTCGCCGGGCCTGAGGCCGTGGAACCGGTCCAAGCGAGCCCGGAGGCGGGTGCCGTCGACCCGGTAGCCGTCCACCGGCTCCACGGCCGGGATCACCTCGGCCAGGGGGTCGCCGCTCCGGACGTTCTGCACCGCCTCGGCCTCCCGGAAATCGATGCGGCCACCGTCGAGGACCTTCCCGACCTTCTTCTCCGGGTCGAACAGAAGACGGTATCCTGCCTCCCGCCCGTGTACGGGCTCCTTTCCCCTGGCCACCACCACGTCCGCTACCGGAGTCCCGGAGCCCCGGGCCTTCCGGACCGCGTCCGCCAAGGCGGCCCGATCCACCCCGGCGCGTACGCCGAGCTGGGCCAGGGCCTCCAGAAGCTTCTCGACCTGGGTCTCCTCGTCCACCTTTGGGTCGGGAACCACCGTGATCCGGGCCTCCATTCGGTCGTCCGACACGCGCAGACCAGGGGCGATCCACAGGCGCCCCCGGTCGTACAGCACGATCCCGTAGGTCCCGGCATGGAATGTGTTGTCCTCGGTGCCCTCGGAGACCCCGTCGCCCGGCACCACCGGCACGTCGCGGCCGTCGGGGGCCGGAATGGGCGTGCCCAGCAGGCTGCGGCCGGGAATACCGGACGAGGCCGGGGTTTTCTGGAGCAGGGGGTCCCCGGGATACACCACGTTCTCCGGGTACCGGCCGAACGGGTCCTCCCCCTCCTCGAGGGGGGTGTTGTGGACCGGGAAGAACGGCAGGATCTGGGCCGGCAACCCCGGCTGGGGCGGCTCGCCCCGGGCCAGCACCACGCCTTCCTCCAACGGCTGATCCCCCTCGAACACGGAGAGGGCCATTCGCACCCGGTCCGCCGCCGGCAGCGGCTGGACGCCCAGCTCCCGCAAGCGGGCGAGCGCCGCCTGGGACGCCGCCTCCAGGTCGAAGGGCCCTTCGTCCAGAAAGGCAACCGCCTCCAGTCCCCCTTTTCTGAGTTCCACACGAAGCGTCACGCATCCCTCCGGGGTCCGGGGTGAGGGCCGGGCAGGGGGCCGGCGCGTCGAGAGACCGTTAATGGCTAGGATCGACCGGGGGCCCTGAGACCTTGAGCCAGGGGTGTCCACAGGGCCCTCTGAAGGAACCACCGCCGGGGTTCAGGCCGGGACGACGGTTGCCGATACGAAGGGGACGAGTCGTAACGGCCTGGTGGTTGTCGGGGTCCCCGGAAAGGAGGTGTCCTGTGAGGTTTGCCGTCGTCCGGTGGGGGGCGATCGGCGTGGGGGTCGTGCTGCTGAGCGTGACCGCGGCCGCCGCCGGGAACCGGTCCCTGTTGGATCTGGACCTTCGGGACCTCTCCGAGGTGGAGGTCACCTCGGTCTCCCGGAAACCCCAGAAGCTCTCCGAGACCCCTGCCGCGGTGTACGTGATCACCGGCGACGAGATCCGGCGCTCCGGGGCCACCACCCTGGCCGAGGCCCTGCGCTTGGCGCCCGGGGTGGAGGTGGCGCGGATCAACGCCAGCACCTGGGCGGTCACGATCCGGGGCGGGAACGACCGGTTCAGCAACAAGCTCTTGGTGTTGGTGGACGGTCGCACGGTGTACACGCCCCTGTTCTCCGGGGTGTACTGGGACTCCCAGGACCTGCCCCTGGAGAACGTGGAACGCATCGAGGTGATCCGGGGGCCGGGCGCGTCCTCCTGGGGGGCCAACGCGGTGAACGGTGTGATCAACGTGATCACCAAGTCGGCTGCTGCGACCCAGGGGTGGACCGTGGAAGGCCTTGCGGGCACGGAGGAGCGGGGCCAGGGGTTCGTGCGGTACGGGGGCACCATCGGCCCGGCCGCGTGGGTGCGCGGGTACGTGCGGTACGCCGCGCGTGACAGGGGAAACGACGCCATGGGGGTGGAGGCGGACGACGAATGGGAGGATCTGAGGGGAGGGGTCCGGGCCGACGGCGAGGTGGGAGCGGCCCAGAAATGGTCGGTGCAGACCGAGGTATACCGGGGGGGCGCAGAGATCGCATACGCCGACGCCACCCGGAGGGTCCTGGGAGCGGAGGACGTGCTGGGACTGCCGGTGATTCGGGATCGGGTGAGGACCCGGGGAGGCTGGGTCCTCGGGACCTGGACCCACGTCTCCCCGAGCCTTTCGGAGCTGACGGTACGTACTTATCTGGACCGCACCGTGCGCGTCGAACCCCAGCTCACGGAGACCCGGGACACCTGGGACCTGGACCTGAAGTATCGATTCTCGTTCGGTAACATCCACGACGTCCAGTGGGGGGTCGGCTTTCGCTGGACCGGCGACCGGATCGACGAGTCGGACGTGATCTCCTTCGGGTCCAGCCGGGAGACCGACCGGCTGTGGAGCGGGTTCGCCCAGGACGAGCTGTCCCTGGCGGGGGACCGGATCCGCGTGCTCATGGGAGCGAAGGTTGAGCGCAACGAGTACACGGGGCTCGAGTTCCAGCCCACCGTCCGAGCCATCGGCCGACTGGGGCCCGGAGCGGCGGTGTGGGCGGCGTGGTCCCGGGCCGTGCGGACCCCCAGCCGGGCCGAGGCGGACGGCCGGATCCTGTCGGGGTTCGTGCCTCCGGGCGCCGCGGCCGGTTTCGGGGGGGCGCCGAACCCAATCCCCGTGCACATGGTGCTGGAGGGTACCGACGAGTTCGACCGGGAGGTGTTGTGGGCCCACGAGGGGGGGATCCGGTTCCTGTGGGGCCGGAAGCTTTCGGTGGATCTGGCGGGGTTCTTGCACCGTTACGAGGACTTGCGTACGTTCGAGCCGCGGGTGGCGCCCGACGGCACCGTGGTGCTGACCGCGGACAACAAGGCCCGGGGCCGCTCCGTGGGATTCGAGGCCTCTGTGGACTGGTTTGCGACGGACTGGTGGCGTATCTACGCGGCATACACCTGGATGGTCCTGGACCTCCGGCTGAAGGGAGGAAGCAGGGACGTGTTCACCGAGAACGAGGAGGGCAGAAGCCCACGGCATCGGGTGTCGGTGCGGTCGTCGATGGACCTGGGCCGTGGGTGGGAGCTGGACCTCTGGGGCCGTTACGTAGGCGGGTTGGAGCAGGACGGCGTGGACGCGTACACAGAGCTGGACATCCGGTTGGGACGACGCTTGGGCCGGGGATGGCGGGTGGACTTGGTGGGACAGAACCTGCTGGAGCCGTCCCACCTGGAGTTCATCCCCGGCAAGGCGATCCAGACGATCCCCACCGAGGTGCAGCGGGGTGCGTATGTACGGATCACATGGCAGACGCCGTAACTCGGCCGATGGCCTCGTGCACCGTTTCCAGGGGCGCCGATGAACCGGCGCCGGTTTCTCGGTTGGGCCGTCGCGGCCCTCCTGGGGGGCTGGAGCCGGCCGGCTGCCCTGGTGGCGGGGCCGCGCACCGGGCGGGAGCAGGAGGTCAAGCTAGCCTACCTGTACAATCTGGCGCGGTTCACGCGGTGGCCTGGCGACGACCCGCCGGCAGGGGGGACGTTCCGCTTCGGCGTCTGGGGGGACGACCCGTTCGGGCCGCTGTGGAATGAGTTGATCGGCCGCGCCGTGCACGGCCAGCCGGTGGAGGTGGTGCGGGTTCGGACGGCCCAGGACGCTCGGACCTGCCGAGTCGTGTTCCTGGCGGGGACGACGGTTCCGTCGGTGGGCCGGATGCTGGAGGTTCTCGACGGGTGGTCGGTTCTCACGGTGAGCGACCAACCCGGATTCGTGGACCGCGGGGGCATGGTGGGGTTCGTGCGGAGGGGGGAGAAGATCCGGTTCGAGGTGAATCTCGGCCGGGTGCGGGCGGCGGGTCTTCGGATCAGCGCCGAAGTGCTGCGGTTGGCAGTGAGGGTGGTCGGGCAGGAAGGAGCGGGTCGTGGTTCGCTTCCGTGACCTGCCGTTGGGTCGGAAGGTGGGGCTCGCGGTGGTGGCCGCGAGCACTATCTCGCTGGCCCTGGCCGTGGGGCTGTTCGCCTGGCGTGAGGTGCGGTCGTACCGCGACCACGCCTCGGATCGGCTGCGTACCCTGGCCGAGGTGCTGGCAGCCAACTGCGCGGCCCCCCTGCTGTTCGACGACCCCGACGCCGCCGCCCGAACCTTGGCGTCCCTCTCCTCTCAGCCCCAGGTCCGGGCGGCCTGGCTCCAGGACC
>JAADGT010000288.1 GCA_013152215.1 Deltaproteobacteria bacterium | reverse complement strand
GGCAAGGGACCTGCCGGAGCGCCGGGCGTGGCCCCTTGGCTCGCCGCGCAGCGCCTCTGGCGCCCGGACCCTGAAATGGCGTGGATTCCGCCTGGTTGTCTGTGAGCCGCGCTTCCGCCTCGTGCCTGCGCGGCGAATCCCAATGCCCGGCTTCGCGCCCGGCCGGAGGCAGGCCCCTTGCCCCGCCGAGGGCTCCCTGTTTGAACGCAGCTCGGTATCAATCGGCCCTGCGGGCCATCTTGTTGGCCAGGATGCTGAGAAGACCCCCGAGCCCCAGGTACCCGAGAATGACCTCCACCACCGACAGCACCTGGGCGGCGGCGGTGGCCGGGACCACGTCGCCGTACCCCAACGTGGTCAGGGTCACGACGCTGTAATAGAACGGAGTCAGGGCCGTGGGGTGGTCGCCGGGGTCCAGGCCCACGAGCAGGTACAGGCACCCGAACACGAAGGCCAGGCCCAGGTTCCACAGCCCCCACCGGGCGATGCTGCGACCGCAGTCCGAGGTGAGCCACCACAGCTGGTACAGGAACTCGTGCCACCGGCTCTGGTTCCGGAACTCGTACAGGTAGTTCTCGTCCAGCACGTGGCGCCGGAACAGGTAGGCCCCGGTGAAGTCCACGTCCCGCACGTCCACCCCGATCCAGGTGGCCCCCCGGAACCCCTTGATGCCCCGCATCCGTGCACCCCTGAGGTCCGCGCCGCCGAACGTGGCCCCTTGCACGGAGCAAAGGGCCATGTCGGCCCCCCGCAGGTCCGCCCCCGAGAGGTCGGCTCCTTCGAGGTCGGCCTCCCGGAACCGGGCGTTCGAGGCCCGCACCGTGCGCAGGTCCGCCCCCACCAGCTCCGCCCGGGTGAAGGTGGCGTGCTCCAGGTCGGCTCCGAAGAACACGGCCGCCTCGGCGTCCACCTCCCCGAACCCCGTCCGTTTGGCGCTGCAGCCGTTCAGCTGGGCTCCCCTGAGGTCCGCGCCCAGCAGCTCTGCGCCGTCCAGCCTGGCCTTGCTGAGGTCGGCTCCGACCAGCGAGGCCCCGCAGAGGGTGGCGCCGGTCAGGACCGCGCCCGAGAGGTCAGCATGGGACAGGTCGTACCCGGTCAGGTCCACCCCGGAGAGGTCCTCCCCTGCCAGGCGGATTCCTCGCAGGTCCCGCTCGTCGCTCCCTTCGCTCCAGGCGGACCTTCGGGGGGCCCGGAGCCGGTCCAGCGCGCGGTCCCGGGCCGTGACCCCCTCCTCGTCCGGCACCAGCCACCGGGCCGTCAGGGGGCCCAGCTGCTCGGGGGGCAGGGTCCAGTGGGCGTGGCTCTGCTTGCGCGCTGGATGTGCGGCCATGGTCCGAGAGGTCCCTTCTTTCCCCGGCCCGCCTGGGGCGGGTTGGCGTGAAGGTTCGACTTAAGGATCGGCTGGGGACGGTGCCCACTTGAGGTCGGGCCTTTCCTCGACGGGGGCGCCGCTCCGGCCGGTCCGTTGGGGCAGAACGCCCCGACGCGGCAGGGGGAGACGGGGCTGAGGGGCAGATCGCCCCATCCGGGGCATCGGGGCATAACAAAATGATTTCGCTAGGTTGCGACCATTTGGTGTCGGGAGCCCTCGTTTTCTCCGCCGGAGGCGTGGCGTTTTGCCACGAATCCGGGCCCCGGGCCCGGCCTGCCAAAGAAGACGCCGGCCGGTGGGAGATAAATCCAGTGAAATCAGTTCGTTGCGATGTTGGCACGGGCTTTGCTGTTCAACAGGGCAAACCCACACGGGGGACGTTCCCCGAAGGAGGCGCATCATGGAACGCCACACCGACGTGATGATCATCGACACGGACCGGAGCCGCGTGAAGAGCCTGCGCCGGATCCTGACCGAGGCCAAGCCGGATCTGAGGATCGACGAGGTCACCCGGGTCGACGGCTGTCGGGACGCGGTGCTCCAGAAGCGGCCGAGCCTGGTCCTCCTTCACACCACCTTCCCCTATCTCGAAGAGGACGGCACGGGGCTCCTGGAGCTGATCCAGGAGGACTTCCGGACCACGCGCACGAGCGTGATCCTGGTGCTGCCCATGCCCAGCTACCTGGTGTACCGCTCCGGCTACCAGGAGGGCATCGAGATCCTGGACATGGCCGACGACCTCATCACCACCGACTACACCAGCGACATGATCCAGAACATGGTCATGACGGTGCTGGAGCAGAAGGCCGCCCTGGAGGCCGAGTGGGAGGCCGAGGTCCAGGGCGTTCCGGAGTACGCGTTCGTGACCAAGCAGGTGTAGCGGACGGATGTCCAGGGGCGGGGGGCGGGCGGCCAAGCGGCCGCCCGTTTTCCGACCACGTCCCAGCTTTCCGCCTTCCAGCCCTCCAGCCGGGAGCAGATCATGGGTCAAGCGTCAGGGAGCGCCGGGCTGACCGGCGCGGTCATGGTGGTGGGCGGCGGGATCGGCGGCATCCAGGCGAGCCTCGATCTGGCCGACGCCGGGTTCAAGGTGTACCTGGTGGAGAACCGCTCCGCCATCGGCGGCCACATGGCCCAGCTCGACAAGACGTTTCCCACCAACGACTGCGCCATGTGCACCATCAGCCCCAAGCTGGTGGACACGGGCCGCCACCTCAACATCGACGTGATCACCAACGCGGACGTGCTGGCCGTGGAGGGCCACGCGGGCGACTTCCGCGTGCGGCTGCGGCGCCGGCCCCGGTACGTGCGCGAAGACCGGTGCACTGCCTGCGGCGACTGCGAGAAGGTGTGCCCGGTGGCCATCCCCAACCCCTTCGACGAGGGGCTCTCCACCCGGAAGGCCATCCACAAGCTCTACCCCCAGGCCGTGCCCAACGCCTTCGCCGTGGAGAAGCGCGGGGTGAGCCCCTGCCGCCACGCCTGCCCGGCCGGGCAGCGGGCCCAGGGGTACATCGCCCACATCCGGGCCGGGGACTACGAGGCCGCGTTTCGCACGATCAAGCTCGACAACCCGTTCCCCGGCATCTGCGGCCGCATCTGCAACCACCGGTGTGAGGACGCCTGCACCCGGGGCCGGGTGGACGAGCCCCTGGACATCCGGGCCCTGAAGCGGTTCGTGGCCGACTGGGCCTACTCCCGGCCCTACGAGCCCCCCCCGCCGGCCGAGAGGCGGTTCGACGAGCGGGTGGCGGTGATCGGCGCGGGCCCCTGCGGGCTCACCGCGGCCCGAGACCTGGCGCTCGAAGGGTACCCGGTCACGGTGTTCGAGGCCCTGCCGGTGGCCGGGGGCATGCTCCGGGTGGGGGTGCCCGAGTACCGGCTGCCGGCATCGATCATCGAGCGCGAGGTGCAGGAGATCGTGGACCTGGGGGTGGACCTCAGGCTCAACCACCCCGTGTCCAACGTGGAGGACCTGTTCGCCGAGGGGTTCCGGGCCGTGTTGGTGGCCGTGGGCGCCCACGAGGGGGTGCGGCTGCCGATCCCCGGCAACGACCTGCCCGGGGTGCTCACCAACACCTCGTTCCTGCGGGACGTGCGCCTGGGCAAGCCCCCCGCGGTCGGGCGACGGGTGGTGGTGATCGGGGCGGGCGACGTGGCCATGGACTGCGCCCGCACGGGGGTGCGCCTGGGCGCCGAGGTGGCGGTGCACTACCGCCGGTCCCGCGAGGAGGCCTCGGCCCATCCCCTGGAGATCCGGCACGCCGAGGAAGAGGGGGTGGCGTTCACCTTCCATTCGAACCCGGTGGAGATCCTGGCAGGGCCCGACGGACGGGTGCGGGCCGTGCGGTTCCAGCGCATGGAGCCCGGCGAGCCCGACGAGACCGGTCGCCGCCGACCCGTGCCGGTGCCCGGCTCGGAGTTCGAGGTGGAGTGCGACACGGTGATCTTCTCGGTGGGGCAGCGCGCCGGGCTCGCGTTCCTGCCGCCGGACACCGGCGTCCAGATCACCCGCCAGAACACGGTGGTGGCCGACCCCGAGACCGGGGCCACGGCCCGGCCGGGGCTGTTCGCAGCGGGCGACACCACCACCGGCACGGCCTTCGTGATCGAGGCGGTGGCCTCGGGCCACCGGGCGGCCCGGGGCATCCACGCCTACCTCCGGGGCGAGGCGGTGCGGCCGGCCCCCAAGGAGCGGATGCCGGTGGCGGAGCTCTCGGACGAGGAGCTGCGGGAGCGGATGACCCGGGGTGAGATCCGCAAGGGCCGCCGGGTCCACGTGCGCACCCGCGAGGCCCAGGAGCGGCTCCAGGGCTTCGACGAGGTCAGCCTGGGCTACACGGAGGACGAGGCCCGCAAGGAGGCCGAGCGGTGCCTGAGCTGCGGGGTGTGCTCCGAGTGCTACTCGTGCGTCGAGGCATGCAAGGCCGACGCCGTGGATCACGACCAGGTGGAGGACATGCAGGAGCTCAGGGTCGGGGCGGTGGTGCTCGCGCCCGGGTACCAGGCCTACGACGCGCGGCTCAGCCAGGAGTACGGCCTGGGCCGGTTCCCCAACGTGGTCACCTCGCTCCAGCTCGAGCGCATGCTCTCGGCCTCGGGCCCCACCCGGGGCCATGTGAAGCGGCCGGGCGACGGCAGGGTGCCCAAGAAGGTGGCGTTCCTCCAGTGCGTGGGATCCCGGGACCAGAGCCACGACTACTGCTCCAGCGTGTGCTGCATGTACGCGGCCAAGGAAGCGGTGATGGTCAAGGAGCACGAGCCCGGAACCGAGGTGGCCGTGTTCTTCATGGACACCCGCTCGTTCTCCAAGGGGTACGACGCCTACTACCGCCGGGCCCGCGAGGAGTACGGGGTGCGCTACGAGCGGTGCCGGGTGTCGAGGCTGGTGGAGGACCCGGACACCGGCGACCTGCTGGTCCGGTACGTGAGGGGGCGGGAGATCCGCGAGGAGCGGTTCGACCTGGTCGTGCTGTCGGTGGGCATGGAGGTGTCGGCCTCGGTGCGGGATCTGGCCCGGCGGCTGGGGATCGAGGCGGACGACCATGGGTTCTGCCGCACCACCCTGTTCAAGCCCCTGGAGGCATCCCGGCCGGGCATCTACGTGGCCGGACCGTTCCGGGAGCCCAAGGACATCCCCGAGACCGTGGTCGAGGCGTCGGGGGCCGCCTCAAGGGCCGGAAGCCTGCTGGCCGGGGCCCGGGGCACCCTGACCCGGGAGCCCGAGTACCCGCCGGAGCGGGACGTGGCCGGTGAGGAGCCCCGGGTGGGCGTGTTCGTGTGCCACTGCGGCTCGAACATCGGCGGGTTCCTGGACGTGCCGGGGGTGGCCGAGTACGCGGGCTCGCTCCCCGGCGTGGCCCACGCCGAGGCGAACCTCTACACCTGCAGCCAGGACACCGTGGCCCACATCACCGAGACCGTGAAGGAGAAGGGCCTGAACCGGGTGGTCGTCGCCTCGTGCAGCCCCCGGACCCACGAGCCCCTGTTCCAGGACGCGGTGCGGGCGGCCGGCCTGAACCCCATGCTGTTCGAGATGGCCAACATCCGCAACCACTGCTCCTGGGTCCACGGCGGCGACTGGGA
>JAADGT010000173.1 GCA_013152215.1 Deltaproteobacteria bacterium | reverse complement strand
CGCTGGCCGAAGGACGTGGAGGCCCGGGTGGACGGAGAGGTCGCGTTCCAGGTGGCGGCCCAGGGAACCCTGTCGGCCGAGGCGGACCTGTCCCGGGTGACCGTGTCGGTGCCGCCGGTCCGGTTGCGCAACCACGGGCCGGTGCGGGTGCGCTGGGACGGTCGGACGCTCCGGCTCGACCAGGTGTGGCTGGAGAACGGGGAGTTCACGGTCACCCTTTCGGGCCGGGCCGGCCTTGAGGAGGGGTGGGCGGTTCGGGGGAAGGCCCGGTGCGACCTTGCCGCCCTGACTCGATTCCTGGCACCGGTGGAGTCGGCCCGGGGCGTCCTGTTCGCCGACCTCGAGGTGGTGGGCCCCTGGGCCTCCCCGGCCCTCAGGGGGCCGATCAAGGTGCTGCCGGGGGCCGAGGCGCGGCTGAAGGCGCTGGCGCTGCCCATCACCGAGGCGGAGGCCTCGGCCTACCTGGATCCCCAGGAGGGGCTGCTGCTGGAGTGGTTCGACGCCGCCCTGGGCAGCGGCCGGATCCACCTGGAGGGCCGGGTGCCGCTGCAAGGGATCCGGCCCACCGACCTGCGGCTGTGGGCCGAGGTGCGCGACGTGGCCCACGAGCAGCCCCCCGGCGTGAGCTACCAGGTGGACGCCGACCTGCTGGTCTCCGGGCTTCCGCCGAACCTGCGGATCGGCGGCGAGATCCGACTGGACCGGTTCCGGTACACCCGCCGGATCTCGTGGAAGACCATGCTCCTGGACCTGCTCCAGCGCCGGCCCCGAAAGGTCGAGGCGGCCGCGGCCGGGGGCGGGGTGGTGGTGGATCTGGCCGTCCGGGGCGAGCGGGACCTGCGGATCGAGAACAACCTGGCCGAGGTGGATCTGGCGGTGGACCTTCGGGTGCGGGGAGCCCTGCCCCGTCCCCTCCTCTGGGGACGGGTGGAGTTCACGGGAGGCGAGGTGCGGTTCCGAAACACGGTGTACGAGGTGCGGCGAAGCGCGGTGGAGTTCCTGGGGGACGCCGGCCCGGCCCCCCTGCTGGACGTACACGCCCGCGCCCAGATCTCGGGGTACCTGGTGAACGTGGACCTCACGGGGCCGCTCGACGACTACCAGGTGTTCCTGTCGAGCTCTCCTCCCCTGGACCGCACGGACATCGTGTCGCTCCTGACCCTGGGCGCCACCTCCGACTCCCTGGCCGGGGGGCAGGGAGTTTCCGCGGCCGAGGCGGCCAGCTTCCTGACCGGCAAGGTGCAGGACACCCTGGAGTCCGGGGTGGGCGAGATCCTGGGGTTCGACCAGTTCCACATCGACCCGGCGTACTCCCCCGCGGCCCAGAGCACGGTGCCCCGGATCACCATCGGCAAGGCGATCACCCGCGACCTGTACGCCCGGTACGCGGCGACCATCGGCGCCGAGACGTCCCAGGATCTGGAGGTGCAGTACCGGCTGAGCCCCCACGTGTCCGTTCTGGGTACCTGGTCCGACCGGGGCTCCGAGACCTCGGGGTCCCTGGGTGGAGAGGTCCGGTTCCGGTTTTCGTTCCGATGAGGCGGCTGGTACCCCTCCTGCTGACGCTGGTGCTGGTGGCGGCCGCGGCCGTAGCCGGCCAGGGCGGGGACGTGGTCTCCCGGCTGGTGGTCGAGAACCGCACCCGGGTGCGCGACAAGGAGGTCCTGCGGCTCCTGGGGTTGCGGGCCGGCAGGCCGCTGGACCGCCGGGAGATCGAGCGGGGCCTGGGGCTTCTCGCCCGGAAGGTGGAGGTGGGGGAGGTCCGGGTCGAGGCCGAGCCGGGTGCTGGGGGAGAGACGGTGACCGTGACGGTGCTGCCGAGGCTTCTGGTGCGGTCGGTGGGGGTGCGGGGTGGGCCCCGCCGGGTGCGGGAGCGGGCCGAGGCCCGGTTGCGTACGGTGCCGGACCGGCCGGTGGTGTGGCCCCGTATCGAGAAGGACCGGGCAGAGATCCGCGAGGTGTTCCGGAGGGAGGGGTACCCGGAGGCCCGGGTCGCGCCGGAGATCCGGCCCGACGGTTCCGGCCAGTGGGCCGAGGTGGTGTTCCGGGTGGAGCCGGGAGAGCCTCGACGGGTCGTCGAGGTGCGCTGGCCCCCGGTCTTCCCGGTGGAGCCGTGGCGGCGCACGGCCCTGTTGGGGCTGGGGCGTGGGGATCGGGCGAGCGAGCCGGACCTGGAGGCCGGGGTCCGGCGGCTCGTGTCGTTCCTCCGGCGCAATGGCTACCCCGAGGCCCGGGCCGGCAGCAGCCGGTTCGTCCCTGCGGATGGGGGCGTCCGGCTCACCGTGGGTGTGATCGCCGGCCGGCCGATCCGTTTCCGTTTCGAGGGGGTCCCGGAGTGGCGCAAGGGGGCGCTGCGGGCCGCGCTCCGGGAACGGTTCGGCCAGCCCGTGGACCGGGCCTGGCTGGACGCCGCGGCCGGAGCCGTGGCCGAGGTGCTGCGGGCCGACGGGTACCGGGACGTGCGGGTGAGCCCCCGAGAGGACCCGGCCGGGGATACCGGGGAACGGGTGGTCACGTTCCAGGTCGAGCCGGGCCCCCGGGTGTCGGTGAAGCGGGTCGAGTTCCGGGGGAACGAAACCCTCTCGTCCCGTCGGCTCCGGAGGTACATGGCCCTCGTGCAGGGGGGGGTGCTGAGACCCCCGCCGTTCACCCAGGATGCCCTGGAGCGGGATCTTCGGGTCCTGACCGAGTACTACGCCACCAAGGGGTTCTGGGACGCACGGGTGTCCCTGCAGGAGATGACCGTCGACCCCGGCGGTGCGGCGTCGTTGACCCTTCGGGTCGAGGAGGGCACGCGGTATCGGTGGGGGGAGGTGTCCGTCCGCGTGTCCGGGGACGAGTCGTTCCGGGCCCCGGTCGACCGGGTGCGGTCGGGGGGATGGGCCGACGCTGGGGAGCTGGAGGAGGTGCGACGGGAGCTGATCCAACGGCTCGCCGAGGCCGGGTTCCCGGAGGGCCGGGTCACCTACGAAACCCGGGTGCGCCGGAAGAGCGGCGTGGTGGACGTGGCGTTCCGGGTCGATACCGGCCCGCGGATACGGTTCGGCAAGGTGGTGGTCAGCGGCAACGCCCGCACCCAGACCAAGGTGGTTCGCAGGGAGCTCACGTTCCGCCCCGGAGCCCCGTGGGACCCGGCCGCGATCCGGGCGTCCCGGCAGAGGCTGTACGACTTGGGGTTTCTTCGAAGGGTGGAGGTGGTGCCGGTTCCCACGCTTGCGCCCACCGGCGTTCGGGACGTGGAGGTGCGGGTCGAGGAGCAGGACGCGGGTCTGTTCGAGTTCGGGTTGGGGTACGGAACCGAGGAGGGGGTGAAGGGGTTCATGGGGCTCAGTCACGGCAACCTGGGGGGCTACGGCCGGAGCCTGGGAGGACGGTACGACTTCGACCGGTTGGAGCGGTCCCTGGCGGTGAACTTCCGGGAGCCCTGGCTGTTCAACCATCCCGTGGACCTGCGGCTGAGCCTCGTGGACCGGGTGTCCGACCTCCCCGCGTACCATCTGAACGCCACGGCCCTTCAAGTGAGCCTGGACAAGCGCCTGGGCCCCAAGGCCCGGGGATCGCTCGTGTACACGCTGGAGTCGAACCGGCTCACCGATCTGGTCCCCGAGGCGGTGGAGGCGGGCGCCCCGGTCACGAGCTATCTGCTGTCCTCGATCGGCCCGTTCCTCGCCTGGGACTCCCGGAACGACCCCTTCCGGCCCCGCAGGGGGTTCTATCACACGCTCCAGGCCGAGTGGGCCACCGACCTCCTGGCCTCCGAGGTCCAGTTCGAGCGGTACACCGGCACCGTGAGCGGATACTTCAGCTCCGGCCGTTTCACGCTGGCCCTGCTGGCGCGGGGGGGGCTGGGGCTCACCCGGGGCAAGACCGCCGAGCTCCCCGTGAACAAGCGGTTCTATTTGGGGGGCCGAAGCACGGTCAGGGGGTTCCACCGGGACGCCATCGGCCCGCGGTCGGCCGATGGGAGCCCCTTGGGGGGCGACGTCATGGTGAACCTCCGGGCCGAGCTTCGGTACCGGTGGAGGGGCGCCGTGGGGTTCGCCGTGTTTTGGGACGCCGGCAACGTGTGGAACCGGTCCGTGGAGCCCCCCCAGTACGGGGAGCTGCGCCAGGGGGCCGGCGTGGGGTTCCGGTACGAAACACCCGTGGGCCCCCTGGCCCTCGATCTGGGGATCAACCTCTCCCCCCGGGAGGACGAGGACCGCACCGTCTGGCACTTCACGGTGGGAAACGTGTTCTGACGGTGCGGTCGGCTCGGAACCGCAGCCGGTGGGCCTACATGTTCGGAACCAGGCGCAGGCGGATCTTCGACGGGTCGAAGCTGACGACCTGGACCGGCATCTCCTGGCTCGACAACTGCTGGATCGCGTCGGCCAAGGTCTGCGCCGTGCCCACGTATTCCACCTGCAGCTGACTCACCGCGTTCGCATCGAAGGACTGTTGGTAGATCCCCTTCACGCCGGGCACGGCACGAAGCTTCTGTTTGAAGATGGCGAGGGTCTGGTAGTCCACCCCCTCGATCTCCACGGAGAGCAAAGCCGTCGCGGGGACGGCGGGCCCCCTTCGCACGGAGGCGGTCTTCGGGCGTTCGGGACCCTTGACGGCCTTGTTCGAGCTCCCCACGCAGGCGAACAACGTCAGGGTTGCCGAGGCCAACACGATCGCCTTCCATTTCTTCATAGCGCCCTCCTCGCAACTCGTGAGACCGGTTTCGTGTGGCCAAATCCCCTAACAGAAACGGAGTGAAGGGTCAAGGTCGGACAACGCGCCCGGAGGTGGAGGCCCAGGGTCGGGGGCGGGTGGGGGCCGCGGGCACGAACCTTTCCCCTTGCTCGTCCCACTCGTACTCCCCCACCCCCCACAGGGCCCGTAGGTCTCCGGCCGAGAGCCCCAGGCCGGTCACCGCATCCAGCCGTTCCAGCGCGCCGAGGACCTCTGCGTCCGAGATCTCGAAGTCCGCGTCCTGGTCGGCCCAGTGCACGTACTCCAGATCGGTCCGCACCTCTCCCCGGATCGGCTGGCCGTCCCCCCTGGCGCGGGTGGCCACCCGCCCCCGGAACCGGTGGGTGCTGCCCTCGGGGCCCGCCGGAGCCCGAACCACGTATCCGATTCGGGCGCTGCCGCCTGAGACCGTGAGGATCCAGCGGATCACGCCGTCACCGCCGGGCCCCTGGGCGGGGGGCGGCACCGCCCCCTCGAAGGTCCATCCCGGGGGCAGCTTCTCCCGCACCACGACCCGTATCGGGCGGGGGCCGGCCGCCTCCACCCGGATCACCACCGGGATCCTCGTCCCCGGGGGGCAGTAGGGGGGGAGGAGCCGCCGGGCCTCCACCTCGCCGCTGCCGACCCACAGCCACCACCCGGCCGCGAGGGCCAGGGCCGAGGCCACGGCCCCCAGCACCCAGGCGAGGCGCCCCCTTTTTCGGGGTGGGCCCGGCCGGGCCGCCGGAAGGATCTCCTCGAGC
>JAADGT010000152.1 GCA_013152215.1 Deltaproteobacteria bacterium | reverse complement strand
GTCGTGGTCCCACGGCGTCGCTTTGGCCACAGTGCCTTTGCCCTTTTTCTGGCTTCTGTCCCCTGAATTCTGGCTCCTGAAACCCATGCCCCGCCGCCGCCGGCCCCGGACCAACAAGAGTTACCCTTCCCCTTGCAGGGCCCCGCAGGGGCCTGATGGGGCTTCCTGAACCGTACGGGTCAGAGGGGCGGGTGGTAGGCGGACTGCCGGTACCAGGCCAGGGCCTCGGCCGCCGAGGGGAACGGACGGCGGTGGCTGACCATCTCCCGCAGGATCGCGAGGCTCTCCTCCCAGTAGGCGCCGGCCCGAAGGAGCTCGGCCTGGAGGGCCACCCACATCTGTCGGACCCGTTGGGGCAGGGTGTCGTCGCCGGGGAGCCGGGCGAACGCGGTCGTCTCCTGTGCCATGGCGGTTTCTACCTCCCTCGTTTCGGTGTGGCGGAACACGGGTGCAACGGCGCGAAATGGCGCAAAAAAGGAATTTTACTTATACCCGGACCCGCCGGGTCGATCAAGGGACGAGGAGGACCGGCGTGCCCCGGGTGAGCCCCAGCACCTCTCGGGCGCTGCCCTCGCGAACGCTGATCTCCAGGCGGTCGGTCGAGCCCCAGAGGGCCAGGGCCTCTCTCGGTTCCACCTCGGCGTAGGTTCGGACCAAGGGGATCTCCCGGCCGGCCACCCGGACGCGTCGACCCGGGCCGTGGTGCCGGCGCAGGTTCGTGACGGCGTTGCCGAATCGGTCGAAGACGAGGACCTGGCCCGCCACGCCCTCGGGGGTGGGGCGGGGTTGGGGGAAGGGCAGCCGGTGAATCGAGTCGGCCTGGGGGCCGATGAGGTCGGGCTCGGCCCCTGCGGCCAGGTGCGCCGCCACCGGCGCGAACACGTCCCGGCCGTGGAAGGTGGAGCTGACCGGGTGGAGCCACAGGGCGGGGTTCTCGATCCGGCGGACCTCCCGGATCTCGGCCGGGTCCAGGAACGACAGCAGGCCGTTGTCCGGGGCCACGAACCAGGCGGCCTTCGTGGCCACGGCCACGGCAGGCCGGTCCGTGCCCACCCCCGGGTCCACCACGGCCAGGTGCACCGTGCCCGGCGGGAAAAACGGCGCGGCCGACTCCAGCGCGAGGCACCCGGCCAGCACGTCCTGGGGCGGCAGCTCGTGCACCAGGTCGACCAACCGGGCCCTGGGGCAGATCCCGAGGATCACTCCTTTCATGATGCCTACGAACGGGTCCTGGGAGCCGAAGTCTGTGGTCAAGGTGACCACCGGGGGCTCCTTGACAGCTGGGGGTGCCGGCTCTACTCTGGCCTTCATCCCATCATCCTCACACGAAGGGAGGTGAGCGCAATGACGATGAAGCGGTTCATGGTGCCCCGCGTGGCCCACTGCAGCGAGGGCTGCCCTAGTCGGTCCTGGGCATGACGCAAAACTGCCCACCGGATCCGACCCGGGAGTCGCGCGGCCCGCCGGCCGCAGGCTCCCGGGTTTTGTTTGTGTTCCTTCCCAGTAACTTCGGTCGTTGGTCGTCAGTCGTTGGTCGTCGGTCGAGGGCCTTCGGCCCGCTGGGCGGCTAGGCTGCTAGGCGGCCGGGCGGCTCCTGAGCGCCGACGCCAAGGCCTCGGGGGGCATGGGTTTCAGGGACCAGAATTCAGCGGACCGAAGACAGGAAAAGACCAAGGGCACGCTCCTGCATCCGACGTTGCAACCTGTCCTCTGAATTCTGTCTTCTGACTCCTGAACCGCAGGCCCCATGCCCCGCCGCCGGCAATGGCCCCGGACCAACGAGAGTTACCCTTCCCGTTGTAGGGCCCCACAGGGGCCTGATGGGGCTTTCTACCAGGTTGCGTTCAAAGCCGTTGGCCCCCCTTGCCCCGCCCCCCGAGGGCTGTCGGTTCGAACGCAACTCGGTATTGGACCCGAGGTGGGGCTGCCCGGGGCGATCCACATCGGGGCTACATCGGGAAGGCTCCGGACTCCCCCGGAGCCGCCGGGGCAGGGGCCAGGCGTTCGGCCGGGGGGAGCCGTCGGGTGCGGGGTCTCCACACCCCCAGGGCCCGGAACCCCCACATCCCCAGCACGAACACGGCCACCACCAGCAGGGCGAACCACCGGCGGTCGATCCTCACGGCCGAACCTCCAGCCGCAGCTCCAGGGCGCCCCGGTCGCACGCGTCGAGGCAGCGCAGGCAGTTGGTGCACAGGGCGTCGGTGACCCGCTGCCGGCGGGCAACGGGGATGCGCTGGGGGCAGGCCCGGGAGCACCGGTCGCACCGGGTGCAGGCCGGGTCGGCCCGGGTGATGCGGATGCGCCCGAGCCGGGAGATCGGGTCCAGGGCCGCGCCCAGGGGGCAGAGGTAGTGGCACCAGGCCCCGGGCACCACCAGGGCCCCGGCAGCCAGCACGGCCAGCACCACGTACCCCCCGACCGGGGCCGCGGCGCTCCCCACCGTGTACAGGGCGAAGAAGGGGTCCACCTCCTTGAACACCAGGTACCCGGCCCACCCGGTGAGCCCCACGAGGACCGCCAACACGGCGTAGCGCAGCCGCCGGAGGCGCCGATCCCATCGGCCGGGCAGCCGGGCCTGCCGGACCCCGAGCCGCCGGCCGATCCAGCCCAGGGCCTCGAACAAGGCGCCGAAGGGACACAGCCAGGAGCAGAAGGTCTTCTTGGTCAGCAGCACCAGCGCGGCCACGGCGAACAGCACCCCCAGGTTGCGCAGGGTCACCGGCCCCACGAACGAGAGCCCCCGGCCCGCGGCCAGGCCCTGCGCGGCCCGCACCACCCCCTCCAGGGGGCCGAACGGGCAGTAGTCCTCGATGCTCAGGCTGCCGGCCTCGGGGCCGAACGGAAACAGGCCGGCCAGGGCCGACAGGGCGGGAGGGGGGGTGCGGGTCTGGTCCGCCCACGCCACGAGATAGGCCGCGTTGAGGGCGATCCAGGCGGCCCAGGCCACCGAGGCGGTCTGGACGGCCACCCGCAGCGGCCAGGCGCGGCTACGCAACCCGGTCCCCCTGTTGGGGTTGCTCGATGCGGGGCGAAGGGAAGCAGGCCCCGCAGGCGGCGCACACCCCCAGGGGGCAGGTGCCCGGCCCGGTCCGCCCGAGGGCGGCCAGGACCAGCCCCCACAGGCCCACGGCCGCGGCTAACCAGCGAGCCCTCACGCGCACGGCTCACCCCGCCAGGGCCCGGGCCACGTCCCCCAGGCCCAGCCCGCCCAGGGTCTCGGGGGTGGGAACCCCTCCGGACCGGGTCCAGCCCCGCCGTTCGTAGTACTCAGCCAGCATCCGGGCCTCCTGCTGCGCGTCGAGCACGGCGCCGGCCCGCGGGCCGGCCCGGAACGGCTCGGACCGGCACCGCTCCGGGAGCCGATCGTCCTCCGGGCCGAACCCGTCGCGCACGGCAAAGGCCCGTTCCAGGTTCCAGATCCGCGCCCCGATCCGGCGCAGGTCGTCCGGAGACCGGTCCACGCCGGTCACCGCGGCCAGGGCCTGGGCCTGCACGGAGAGGGGGTTCGCATAGAGGTGAAACCGGCACAGCCCCAGCGAGTCGGACACGGCCCGCTCGTCCTGGACCCGGAGGGTGTGGCCGAACTCGTGGGCGGCCCCCACCGGCGAGGTGCCGAACGAGACCGCCAGCAGCGGCAAGCCCGGCGGGTTGTAGGTGTCCATCTCCAGCCCCTTCACCTCCATGGCCCACGGGGCCGTCTCCGGCCCCAGCTCCCGGCTGGCCGTACGCACGCCCCTGGCCGCCCAGGCCACGCCTTCGTCTGCCCGGGCCAGCAGGTCCACCAGGGCCAGGAACCCCTCGGGGTCCCCCCACCGGGGCTCGACCCCGGCCAAATGCGACGGGGTGACCACCCCCTTGTCGGCGGCCTCCGCCAGGAACCCCAGGAGGTTGCCGGTGCTGGAGGGGTCGAGCCCCAGGCGGTCGCACCGGTCCTTCAGGCGGAGCACCGCCTCCAGGTCGCCGAGCCCCAAGTTGGTCCCCAGCATGGCCGCGGTCTCGAGCTCCGGGCCGGCCACGGCCAGCCCCCGTCCGTCCCGATCGCGGATTCGGGCCACCTTGCGGCAGTGGAGCGGGCAGTAGAAGCAGGCCTCGCTGCGGGTCCAAAAACCCGCCTCGGCCCGGACCGCCCCCACCCGGGAGGCCGCCGGGGTCCAGCCCTCCCGGAAGTTCCGCACGGCCAGGAACCCGGCGTCGTTTCCGGCCTCCAGCAGGCAGGCGGTGCCGTACCGCCGCCACGTCTCGAACCGGTTCCACCCCCGAAGGTTCTTGGTGAGCCCCGGCGTCAGCTCGTCCAGGGCCTGGGGCCGCGCCGCGTCGAACGGGGTCAGGGTGCCCCGCACCGCGATGGCCTTGAGTTTTTTGCTCCCCCACACGGCCCCGATGCCGCCCCGGCCGCCGTGGGCCCCGTAGGGATGGCTGTGCACGATCGAGGCCAGGGGGACGAGCCTCTCCCCGGCCGGGCCGATGGCCGCCACCTGGTACGGCTCCCGGGGCAGCTCCTGGCGCAGCATCGCCTCGGCCTCGGGGATCTCCTTGCCCCACAGGTCCAGCGACGGCCGCAGGCGGGCCTCGCCGTCCCGGATCACCAGGCTGACCGGCTCGGGCGCCCGGCCCCTCAGGATCACGGCGTCGAACCCGGCGTAGCGCAGTTCCGTGGCCAGGTGGCCCGGCATCTGGCCGATCGCCAGGGTGGCCGCGCCGGCCGGGCCGGTGCGGGGGGCGGTGGCCGGGCTCTTGGTCACCACACTGGTGCGGGACGCCCCCGGCACGGGAAACCCCGTGAGGGGACCGGCGGCCAGCACCACCACGTTCTCGGGCCCCAGCGGGTCCGCTTGGGGCGGCACCGCGTCCCACACGATCCGGACCGCCAGGCCCCTGCCTCCGAGGTAGTAGGCGACGAGGTCCGGGTCCAGCCGCCGGGTGCGCACCTCGCGCCGGGTCAGGTCCACGTCGAGAACGGTTCCTGCGTAAGCTTCCATGTGACTTCGGTCGTTGGTCGTCAGTCGTTGGTCGTCGGTTGGGGGCCTTCGGCCCGCTGGGCGGCTAGGCAGCTAGGCGGCCGGGCGGCTCTCGAATCGCGCCAAAGCTCGGGGGCATGGGGCCTGCTGGAGCGCCGGGCGCGGCTTCTTAGCTCGCCGCGCAGCGCCTCCAACGCTCGCACCGTGAATTCGTTCGTGCTCCACCGAACGGTCATGAAGCCACCGCCCGTGCCCCGTGCCTGCGCGGCGAATCTCAATGCCCGGCTTCGCGCGCGGCCGGAAGCAGGCCCCATGCCTCCGGCGTGGAGGCCCCGGACCAACGAGAGTTACCCTTCCCCGGTACCCAGCCCCGCAGGGGCCTAACGAGGCTTCCATGTGACTTCCGCTGGGAGGCTGGGAGGCTAGGAGGCTTAAAAAAAACTCCGTGATCTCCCAGCGTTCCAAGCATGACCACGCCTCTTCGTCGTCGCCTCACGGTCTCGGGGGGGCATGGGGATCAGGGG
>JAADGT010000360.1 GCA_013152215.1 Deltaproteobacteria bacterium | reverse complement strand
TCGGTCACGTCCAGGGCCGCGGCCGCGATCCGGCCCTCGGCCAGGGCCCGGTGGAGGGCGTCCGGGTCCACCACGGCGCCCCGGCTCGTGTTGACCAGGATGGCCGTGGGCTTCATGAGGGCCAGGGCGCGCTCGTCGATCAGGTGCCGGGTCTGGGGGGTCAGCGGGCAGTGGAGGGTCACGAAGTCGCTCCGGCGCAGCAGCTCCTCCAGCTCCACGAACCGGGCTCCCACCTCGTCGGCCTCCGGAACCGGGCGCGGGCCGGTGTAGAGGATGCGGCACCCGAACCCCCGGAGCCTGCGGGCCACGGCCCGGCCGATGCGGCCCAGGCCCACGATGCCCACGGTGGAGCCGTGTACGTCGCGGCCCGCGAGCCACAGGGGCTTCCAGGTGGTCCACTCCCCTGCCCTCACCGCGGCCTGGGCCTCGGGAAGCCTGCGGGCCGCGGCCAGGAGGAGCGCCACGGCCAGGTCGGCCGTGGTCTCGGTGAGCACGCCCGGGGTGTGCCCGACGGGGATGCCCCGGCGGGTACAGGCCGCAAGCTCGATGTTGTCCACGCCCACGGCCATCTGGCTCACCACCCGCAGACCCGGGCCGGCCGCCCGGAGGAGGGCCTCGTCCACGGGGTCGGTCAGGAGGCACAGGAGCCCTGCGGCGCCCCGGACCCGCTCCCGGAGCACGTCGGCCGGAGGGGGCAGGTCGTCGTCCCACAGGTCCACGGCGCAGGCCGGCCGCAGGAGCTCGAGCCCCTCGTCCGGGATCCTCCGGGTCACGAACACGCGATCCACACCCATGGCTCCTTTGTCGGCTGGGCAGCTGGGCGGCTGGGCGGCTAGGCAGCTGGGCGGCTTCTAGCTTTCCAGCTTTCTAGCCTTCCAGCCTCCTAGCCTTTCCCCCCATAGATCTCTTGAATCAGGTCGGCGTACTTCTCGTAGATGGTGCGGCGGCGCACTTTCATGGTGGCCGTGACCTCGTCGTCGTCGTGGTCGAGCTCCTTCTCCAGCAGGCGGAACTCCCGCACCTGCTTGACCCGGGCCAGCCCCTGGTTGGCCCGGTCCACCTCGGCCGCGATCAGCTCGCGCACCTCGGGCCGGCGGGCCAGGCTCTTGAAGTTGGTGTACGGCACCTTGCGCTCGGTGGCCCATTTGCCCACGGTGTCGTAGTCGATCTGGATCAAGGCCGCGATGAACCGCTCGCCCTCGCCGAGCACCACGGCCTCTTTGATGTAGGGGCTCACCTTGAGGGCGTTCTCGATCTCGCTCGGCGCGATGTTCTTCCCGCCCGCGGTGATCAGGATGGCCTTCTTCCGGTCCACGATCCGGAGGTGCCCGTGCTCGTCCAGCTCGGCGATGTCGCCGGTGTGGAGCCAGCCGTCCTCGTCCACGGTCTGCCGGGTGGCCTCGGGGTCGCGGAAGTAGCCGGCGAAGATCTGCTCGCCGCGCTTGAGCAGCTCGCCGTCCGGGGCGATCCGGAACTCCAGCCCCGGCACCACCCGGCCCACGGTGCCGAGCCGGATGTCGTCGCCCATGTGGATGAACGACAGGCCCGAGGACTCGGTCATGCCGTAGCCCTCTTTGACCCGGATGCCGATGGCGTGGAAGAACCGCAGCACCTCGGGCGAGATGGCCGAGGCGGCCGAGAAGCAGAACCGGGCCTTCCGGAGCCCCACGTAGTTCTGGAGCGCCCGGAACATCAGGCCGTAGCAGGCCCACCAGGTGAGCCGGTCGAGCGCGGACCAGGGCTCGCGGGCCAGGCGCTTGTCCGCCAGCCGGTACCCCTGGGCCAGGCACGCCCGGAACAGCCTCTGGCGCCACCGGGGCGCGTCGCGCACGCCGATGACGATGGAGGACTGGAGCTTCTCCCAGATGCGGGGCACGCCCAGGAACACCGTGGGGGCGATCTCCCGCAGGTCGGCCTGGATGGTGCGGATCGACTCGGCGAAGTTCACCGTGACGCCCAGGTACACGCTCAGGAACACGCTGAAGATCTGCTCGGCCACGTGGCACAGGGGCAGGTAGCTCACCACCGAGTCGGAGGCCACGATCTCGCAGGCCTCCACCATGGCCCGGGTCATGGCCAGGATGTTCCGGTGGGTGATCATGGCGCCCTTGGGATGGCCGGTGGTGCCCGAGGTGTAGATGATGATGGCCACGTCGTCGGGCTGCACGGCCGAGGCCAGGGCCTCGAACCGGCCGGGGTCCCGGGCCTCCTCCTCGGCGCCCAGGCGCTCCAGGTCGTCGAAGGTGAGGATGCGGGGGTCGGTGTAGTTCCGGAGCCCCTTGGGGTCCATCACCACGATGTGGCGCACCCGGGGCAGCCGGTCCGACTCCTCCAGGATCTTGTCGGTCTGCTCCTGGTCCTCGCACACCACCACGGGGGCCAGACTGTGGTCCACCACGTACCGGACCTCGGGCGCGGGGCTGGTGGGGTACACGCCCACGGCCCGGCCCCCGGCCGCGATGGCGCCCAGCTCGGCGTAGAGCCACTCGCGGCGGTTCTCGCTCAGGATCGCCACGTTGTCGCCGGGCTCGAGGCCCAGCCGCCGCAGCCCCAGGGCCGTGCGCCGCACGTGGCCCAGGTAGTCGGCCCAGGTGACCCGCTGCCAGATCCCGAACTCCTTCTCCCGCAGGGCCACCCGATCCGGGTGGGCCCCGGCCCGCTCCCGCAGCAGGCCCACCAGGGTGTCGGCCGTCACGACAGCCACCGCTTGCGCCTCTTGTAGTGCTTGACCTCGCGGTAGTTCACCGCGCCGTGGCCGCCCCGCACGCCCAGGTAGAACTCCTGCACGTCCCGGTCCCGCACCAGCACGTCCCGGGGGCCTTCGAGCACGACCCGGCCGCCCTCCATGATGTAGCCGAACGAGGCGATCTGGAGCGCCATGGCCGCGTTCTGCTCCACCAGCAGCATGGTCACCCCCTCCTCCCGGTTGATCCGCACCAGGATCTCGAAGATCTCGTCCACCAGGAGCGGGGCCAGGCCCAGGCTGGGCTCGTCCAGCAGGAGCAGCCGGGGGCCGGCCACCAGGGCCCGGCCGATGGCGAGCATCTGCTGCTCGCCCCCCGAGAGGTACCCGGCCGTCTGGCGGCGGCGCTCCTGCAGCCGGGGGAAGTAGGCGTACACCGCCTCGGGCTCGAGCCCCGCGCCGGGCCGGCCCCTGCGGGCATACCGGGCCACGGCCAGGTTCTCCTCCACCGTGAGGTCCTCGAAGATCCGCCGGCCCTCCAGCACCTGCACCAGCCCCAGCCGGGCGATCTCGTGGGGCAGCCGGCCCCGGATCGAGGCGCCCTGGTACCGGATGTCGCCGTCGGTGACCTCGCCGTCCTCCAGGGGCAGGAGCCCCGAGATGGCCTTCATGGTGGTGGACTTGCCCGCGCCGTTGGTGCCCAGCAGCGCCACGATCTCGCCCTCGGGCACCCGCAGCGACAGGCCCTTCAGGACCAGCACGGCGTGGTTGTACACCACCTCCACGTTGTTGAGCTCGAGCAGTGCGTTCATGGGGGTCCGTTGGGACGGTTGAACGTTAGGACGTTAGGACGTTTGAACGTTGGGACGTTGGGACGGGGGGCCGGGGCGAGCCCCGGCCCCCCTGGTGCCACGCGCGGCGCTACTGCAGCCGGATCCAGTCCGACACCGGCACGAACCGCTTCTTGGCCGCGTCGGCCCGGTACACCCGGCCCACCGGCACCTTGTGGTTCACGAAGGTCACCGGCGGCATGAGCCCGCCCACGTCCCAGTCGCGGATCGACTCCAGGGCCTTCACCAGGTTGTCGCCGGTGATCTCCCAGCCGTTCTCCAGGCAGATCTCGGCGCACTTGGCGAACACCATGCCCGTGAACCACCCCTGCAGGTAGCTGTTGGGCCGGTGCTTCACGTCCGGGTGGGCCTTTTGGTTGAACGCCCGGATTTTCTGGATCATGGGCACGTCGGTCTCGTAGTAGTAGGCGTAGGGGTTGATACCCATGTACCCGTCGGCGTCCTCGCCCAGCTTGTCGATGATCATCTGGCTCATGGACCAGAACGTGCCCATGAACGAGATGTCGAGGCCGTAGTCCTTGGAGCCCCGGATCACCTGGGGGATCGGCGAGAGCACGAACCCGTGGATGATCACGTACTGGGGCTTCTTCTTCACGAGCTCCAGGACCTCGCTGGTGACGTCCACCGCGCCGACCTTGGTCACGATCTCGGCCACCACGTCCACCCCGAGCTCCTTGGCCTTCTTGCGGGCGTAGGGGATCGGGTCCTTGCCGAACTCGGTGTCGCTGTAGAAAAACGCCACCGTGGGCTTGCCCCCCTTGGGGTTCTTGGCGATGTACTCCAGGAGCACGCCGAACATGTCGGAGTAGGTGGGCCCGGACACGAAGGTGTAGGGGTACTTCTCAGGGTTCGCCAGCTCCGAGCTGAACGAGGTGGACCCGTAGAGGATCTTGTAGGTCTTGGTGATCTCGGGCGCCAGCGCCTTGCCCTGCCCCGTGCTCTCCCCGTAAAACATGGGCGGCTTGTGCTCGGCCATGATCTTTTTGAACACGGCCACGGCCCGGTCCACCTGGTAGCCCGAGTCCTCGAAGATGTACTCGATCTTGCGGCCCTTGATGCCGCCGTTCTCGTTGATCCAGGCGAACACGTCCGCCAGGCCCTGGTTGAGCTGGACCCCGGCGAACGCGAACCGGCCGGTCAGGGGCTGCGAGGCCCCCACCTTGATCGTGTCGGCCCCGAACGCCGGCACCGCCATGAGGATCCCCACCGCCATCGCCAAACCTTTACGCAGCATCTCCCTTCCTCCTTTCCCGGCCCGTCGCGGGCCGGCCCCTCAGTGGACGAACGGCCACAGCCGGAAGAACCGCTTCGTGCGCTGCCAGATCTCGGCCAGGCCGTGGGGCTCGAACAGCAGGAACCCCACGATCAAGCCCCCGAACACCACGTCGGTCATGGGCGAGAGCAGCACCATCGCCTCCGGGTAGTGGGGCCGGGCCAGGCTGGCGAGCCCCCGCAGGATCTCGGGCACCAGCGTCATGAACACGGCCCCGAACACCGACCCGATCACCGTGCCGAGCCCCCCCACGATGATCACGGCCAGGTAGTGGATGGACAGGCTCAGGGGGAAGTGCTCGGGCGTGACGACCTTCATGAAGTAGGCCCACAGGGCGCCGGCCACGCCCGCGTAGAACGCGCCCAGGGCGAAGGCCCGGAGCTTGGTCCCGAACAGGGCCACGCCCATGATCTCGGCCGCGATGTCCCGGTCGCGCACCGCCACGAAGGCCCGGCCCGGCGCCGAGCGCTTGAGGTTGGCGGCGAACCAGATGGCCAGGGCGGCCACGGCCACGATCACGGCGTACAGGGCCCGGTCGGTGCCGAACTCCAGGGGCCCCAGCCGGGCCGGCGGCACGTTGATGCCCCGGATCCCGCCGGTGATCGACTCCAGGTGCACGAACCCGAACTCCGCGATCACCTGGGCCGCGAGCGTGGCCATGGCCAGGTACAGGCCCTTGATCCGCAGGCTCGGCGCGCCCACCAGCAGGCCGAACGCCGCGGCCACGCCGCCGGCCGCCGGCAGGGTGGCCCACAGC
>JAADGT010000353.1 GCA_013152215.1 Deltaproteobacteria bacterium | reverse complement strand
GCGAGCTAAGGGGCCGCACCCGGCTCTCCGGCAGGTCCCTTGTCCCCTCCGAGCAGGGAGCGATAGCGCCTGTTTATCCGCCGGGTTAATAGCAAAGGAAACGGTCAGGCCCCTAGGCGGCCGGCCCGGTAGGCCTTGAGGTAGTTCATGCAGAACGGGTCCCTGCCGGCCAGGGCCTCGGCCGCCACCAGCTGGGCCATGAGCCGGGTGTCCAGCGGGTTCACGATCACGGCGTCGAGCCCGCGGGCCACGGCCATCACCGCGAAAGTCTGGTTCAACAGCTTTCTCTCGGGCAAGCCGTAGGACACGTTGGAAAGCCCGCAGATGGTGTGCACGCCGTCGAACCGGCCCATGATCTCCCCCACGGCCCGCAGGAACTCCGCCCCGAACTCCGAGCGGGTGGAGATCGGCTGGACCAAGGGGTCGACGTAGATGTTCTCGGCCGACACGTTGTTGCGCAACAGCCCGTCGACCAACCGGTCCGCGATGCCCAAGCGCTGGTCGGCGGTCTCGGGCATGCCGTCGTCGCCCATGCACAGGGCCACCACCTTGAGGTCCGTGCCGGCCAGGAGAGGCGCCAGGGCGTCGAACCGGCTCCTTTCCCAGCTGATCGAGTTGATCATGGCCGTGCCCCGGTGCACCTCCAGCGCCGCCTCGATCGCCCTGGGATCGGGGCTGTCGATGCAGCAGGGCGCGTCCACGGCCTCCTGCACCGTGGAGACCAGCCACCGCAGGAGCTCGGCCTCCTGCCCCACGAACGTTCCGGCGTTCACGTCGATGTAGTCGGCGCCGGCCTCCCGCTGCTCGCGGGCCACCCGGGCGATGGCGGCCGCGTCGCGGGCCTCGATGGCCGCGGCGATCGGTTTGCGGCTGGCGTTGATGAGTTCTCCAACGACGATCATGGATGCCTCCGTGTCGTGTGGGAAGGGTGGGTCGGAATCGGCCGGGGGGTGCTCACGCGGCCACGAGCCGTCGGGCCAGCTCCACCGCGCCCGGCGCGTCCTCGCTGTACCCGTCTGCGCCGATCCTGCGTGCGAACTCCTCGGTCACCGGGGCCCCTCCCACCATGGTCTTCAGGGGCAGCCCCTGCTCCCGGATCGCGGACACGGTCTCCCCCATGCGGGGCATCGTGGTGGTCAGCAAGGCCGACATGCACACGATCTGGGCCCCGTTCTCCTGGGCGGCCTGCAGGAAGCGGCTGGGGGCCACGTCCACGCCCAGGTCGACCACCCGAAAGCCGGCGCCCTCGAGCATCATGGCCACCAGGTTCTTTCCGATGTCGTGGAGGTCGCCCTGGACCGTCCCGATCACCACGGTCCCTTTGGGCTGGGCCTCGGCCTGGGCCAGCAGCGGCCGCAGCACCTCGAGCCCGGCCTTCATGGCCTGCGCCGCCATGAGCATCTCGGGCACGAACATCTCCCCTTCGCTGAACTTTTTGCCCACGAAGTCCATGGCCGCGATCAACCCCTCGTTCAACACCGTCTCCACGGGGGTGCCGCCGTCCAGCTCCGCCCGCACCAGCTCGGGCACCTTCTCGTCCTCGAAGTCCACCACCGCCCGAAACACGTCCTGAACCGCCATCTCTACCCTCCTGACCGAAAAAGGGCTCGTCCACGCTCCACCCCGCTGGGGGAGACGCCGGAGGGCACAGCAAGTTCCGTACCGATGGCCTCCTTGCCCATCAACCCAGGGCGGCAGATGCGCCCATCCGGATGTCCGGTTGGTGACCCGGCAACGAAAACAGTCGCTCTCAACCCCTGATCGGTGGCAGGGGGCCTGCCGGAGAGCCGGGCGCGGCAGTATCAGGGCCAGAATTCAGATGACAGGGGACAGAGAGAAGAACTACCCCCACGGGCAATCACAACAGATGGTGCACTTTCTCGGAACTCCTGGCCTCTTGTTCCGTTTCGCAAAAACGTATGCGGATTGCGGCGGTGGGGCTGGGGGCTCCGACGAAGCGCGGCGGCCCCTGCGAGGCCGTTCAGCGAAGGAAGGGCCCCCCACCCCCAGGGAAAACCACGAAATTTCGGAAACGAGACACTCTGTCCGCTGACCTCTGTCTCCTGAAACCCTTGCCCCGCCCTGCGGAGAGGCGAGCCTGTTTTGTCGCGGGGGCCACGGCATGGGGACGGGGGCAGAGGAGGGCTCAGGCCGGGGAAATCTCCCCACCCGGGGAATCTCCCCGCGCCGGGGCGCGCGGGTCCAACGGCACACCCAGGCGGCGGGCATGGTACCGGAAGGTGGCCCGATCGATCCTGAGCAGCTGGGAGGCCCGCGTGATGTTTCCCTCCGCCTGGCTCAGGGCCCGGGTGAGCAACCGGCGGGTGAGCGCATCGTGGGCCTCGGAGAAGGCGGGGAGCTCGTCCGGGGTCTCCGGCGGGGAGCCCTCCGGCCCGCCCCTGCCCCGAAACTCGGCCGGCAGGTGGGCGGGAAGCAGCTCGTCCCCCACGTCCTCCAGGAGCAGGATCCGCTCCACCAGGTTTCGCAGCTCGCGCACGTTTCCGGGCCAGGGGTAGCGCTGCAGGGCCCGGATCATGTCGTCGTGCACCTCGGGCGGCCGGCGGCCGATGGTCACCGAGGTGCGCCGGACGAAGAACCGCAGCAGAGGACCCACGTCCTCGGCCCGCTCCCGCAGGGGGGGCACGTGGATCGGGACCACGTTGAGCCGGTAGAACAGGTCGGCCCGGAACGACCCCTCGGCGACCCGGGCCTCGAGGTCGCGGTTCGTCATGGCCACGATCCGCACGTCCACCCTCCGGGGCCGGGTGCTCCCCACCCTACGCACGGTTCCGTCCTCCAGGAACCGCAGGAGCTTCGCCTGGAGGTCCAGCGGCATCTCGCCCACCTCGTCCAGCAGCAGGGTGCTCCCGTCCGCCTCCTCCAGCAGGCCCTTCCGCCCCGAGCGGGCCCCGGTGAACGCCCCCTTTTCGTGCCCGAAAAACTCCGACTCCAGGAGCGTGGCCGGGATGGCGGCACAGTTGACCTCGAACAGGGGGTTTGCGGCCCGGGGGCTCAGGAAGTGGATCGTGCGGGCCACCACCTCCTTGCCCGTGCCGGTCTCGCCGGTGATCAGCACGGTGGCCGACGGGCTCCGCGCGGCCCGGCGGGCCCGGTCCATCACCTCCCTCATCGCCGGGCTCTCCCGGATGACCTCGTCGGGGTTGAAGCTCGCCAGGTGGCACCGTTCGAACTGGCCCACGCGCCGGGCCAAGGCCCCGCTCTCCAAGGCCCGGGAGGCCACCAGCCGCACGTGGTCCAGGTCGAAGGGCTTCTCCAGGAAGTCGTAGGCCCCCATCTTCACGGCCTGCACGGCCGTCTCCACGGAGCCGAAGGCGGTGATCACCACCACCGGAACCTCGGGGGCCTCCCTGCGGATCCAGGCCAACAGATCGAGGCCCGCGGCGTCGGGCAGCATCAGGTCCTGGATCACCAGGTCCACCGGTTCCCGCTTCAGGACCTGCTGCCCCTGGGTGGCGTCCGAAGCGGAGAGGACCTCGTGCCCCTCGGCACCGAGCCCCTCCTCCAGGGTCATGCGGATGGACTCTTCGTCGTCGATCACCAGGATTCGCGTCATGGGACGCCTCCGTCGCGCTCCGCCACGGGCAGCACCAGGTGGAACACGCTCCCCTGCCCCACCTGGCTCTCCGCCAGGACCACCCCCGAGTGCTCCTCGACGATGCGGTGCACGATGTACAGCCCCAGCCCCGTGCCGTCCCGCTTGGTGGTGAAGAAGGGGTGGAACACCCGGTTCAGCACCTCCTCCGGCATGCCTTCCCCCGTGTCCCGGACCGACAGCACCACCGCCCTCGGCGCCCCGTCGGAGACCTCGCCCTCCCGGATCCACCTCCACAGCCCCTCCAGGTCCTCCGGAGACACCGGAACCGGCTGGACCGACAGGGTGAGCTCGCCGCCGCCGCGCATCGCATGGGCCGCGTTGAGCACGAGGTTCAACAGGGCCTGCTGGATCCGGGGGATCTCCCCCCGGATGGGGGGCACGGCCGGGGGAACCTCGCGCCGAACCCAGATCTTGCGGGACTCCAGCTCCCGCCTGCACAGGAGCAGCACCCGGTCGATCAGGCCGGCGGGGTCGAACACCTCCAGCCCCGACCGGCCCTGGCGCGAGAACTGGAGCAGATCCCGCACGATGTGGTTGAGCCGCCCGATCTCCTCGATGATCTTCTCCACCAGCCGGCCCCGGGGGTCCACGTCCTCGAGACGTCCCTGCAGGATCTGCACCAGGCCGCTCACCCCGGCCAAGGGGTTCCGGATCTCGTGGGCCACGCCGGCGGCCAGAGTGCCCAGGGCGGACAGTCGGTCCATCCGCTGCAGCGTCTCGTCGATCTTCACCTTCTCGGTCACGTCGGCGCCGATGGCCACGGCCCCCACGGGATCCCCGCCCCCTCCCTGCAGGGGGGCCGTGGACACGCTCAGGAGCCGCAGGGGGGATCCCGGCAGGCGCACGGACCGCTCCCGCACCGGCCGCCCCTGCAGGCACTGCTCCAGCAGATCGAGGATCGGGGAGGCCCGGGCTCGGCCCGGCTCGGGCAGGCTCGACACGGAGCGGGGCCCCGTGATCTCCGGCAGGTCCAGAAGGGTTCGCGCCGCAGGGTTGGCGGCCGTGATCCGGCCCTGGGCGTCCATCGTGACGATCGCGGCCGGCAGGTTCCGGAACACGGTCTCCAGGAACATCTGGAGCCGGAGCACCTCCCGGCTCTTCTCCTCCACCAGGGTCTCCAGCTCCCGGCTCCAGCGCAGGCTCTCGATCGCCACCCCGATCTGGCGGGCGAAGATCTCCAGGAAGAACTCCTCGGTGTCGCGGATCGGCTCGCGGGAATAGAACTTGTCGATCGTGAGCACCCCGATCGGCTCCGTACGACCGAGGATCGGCACCGCGCAGTACTCGGGGGTGTTGCTGGTGGCGTAACGGAACTTGGGCGACACGCGGGGATCGCGACGGGCGTCGCGCACGTGGATCAGGCGGCGGGTCCGCAGGGCCTCGATCTCCACCGAGTTCTCCCGGGTCATGTCGTACCCGATCCGTCGGCGGATCACCCCCCCGTGCTCCATGCGGATGAGGTCGATCGCGGCCGCCACCCGCAGGTACTCGCCCTCGACCATGTAGATGAGGCCCCGGTCGAACCCGAGCCCCTCGAACGCCTTGACCACGAGCACGTGGAGGAGCTCGTCCAGGCTCCGGGCCTCGTGCAAGGCGATGTTCATGTCGTTGAGGGCGAGAAGGGCCCGGCGGTGCAGGGTCAGAACATCGCTTGATGAGCTTTGGGCAGGGGACTCCATGCCCCTACTTTAGCCGCCCTCGGCCGCACCCTGCAAGAACCAAACACCTTCTCGAAAACAGCCGTTGCCGGAATGCAGGGCACCGGCTGCTCCGTCCGACGGGGAGGGGGAGGGCGGCTGGCCCACGGCGGCCGGCGCCCCCGCCCTTTCTGCATTCGAAGCCATTTGGCCCCCTGAGCAAAGGGGTAAGCAACTGCCGGAGAGCCGGGTGCGGACGTATCCCATTTCGCGGTCCGGGCGCCGGAGGCGCTGCGCGGCGAGCTAAGGGGCCGCGCCCGGCTCTCCGGCAGCCCCCATGCCCCCTGGGCTTTGACCGCCGGGTCGAAAGCCAGTTGGAAGAGGACAGAGAGAAGAACTACCCCGGCGGGCAATCACAGCAGGTGGAGCACTTTTCGGAACCCCTGTCCTCTGTCCGCTGACCTCTGTCCCCTGAAACCTTTGCCCCGCCCCCGGCAGCTCTCGGTCCGAACGCAACTCGGTGTCAGCCCCCCACCCGGTGCATCGACGGCCGATCCCGGGGACCGTCGGGGGTCGCGGACAGGCCGTGGCCGGCGGGCTTGGCCGACACGGCCTCCCGCAGCACCCGGGCCAGCTCCCGGTCGTCCGCCCCGGAGCGCAGCACGGCCCGAAGGTCGATCTCGTTGCGGGAAAAGAGGCAGGTGCGCAGCCGGCCGTCGGCCGTGAGCCGGAGCCGGTTGCAGGTGCCGCAGAAGTGGTCGCTCAGGGGGCTGATCACCCCCACCGTGCCCCCGCCGGGCAGCTCGAACACCCGGCTCGGGCCCCCGGCCGGGCCGTTGGACAGGGTCCGGAGGGGGCCCAAGGCAGCGGCCAGGGTCTCCAGGATCTCCCGGGCGGGCACCACCCGGGCCTCCTCCCAGGCGCCGCCGGCCGGCATGAACTCGATGAACCGGACCTGAACGCCCTCCTCCCGGGCGAACGCGGCGAAGTCCAGGATCTCGTCGTGGTTCACCCCCCGCATGGCCACCACGTTCACCTTGACCGGCCGAAGCCCCGCGTCCCGGGCGGCACGGATCCCCGCCAGGACCCGGTCGAGCCCCGGCCGGCGGGTGATGCGTTCGAACCGGTCGGGCCGGAGCGTGTCGAGGCTCACGTTGACCCGTCGGAGCCCCGCGTCCCGGAGGGCCTGGACCCGGTCGGCCAGGAGCAGACCGTTGGTGGTGAGGGCCAGGTCCCGCAGTCCCTCCAGCCGGGCGAGACGGCCGAGGAAGGCCTCGATCCCCTTGCGCACCAGGGGCTCGCCCCCGGTCACCCGGATCTTCTCGATCCCCAGGGCCACCGCCACCCGCCCCACCCGCAGGAACTCCTCGTAGGACAGGATCGCCTCGTGGCCCAGGGACGGCACCCCCTCCTCGGGCATACAATACCGGCACCGCAGGTTGCACCGGTCCGTGACCGAGACGCGCAGGTAGTTGATGCGGCGCTGGTGGCGGTCGGTGAGGGGACGGGCGTCGATCATCGCAGCAGCTCCAGGGCGGCCGGGTCCTTGGGATCCAGGGCCCGTCCCATGGAGGCCGGGGCCGCGGTCTCGGCCGGGGAGGGCTCGGCCGCGGCCGTGGGAGCCGTGCCCTGGACGAAGGCCGCGGTAAAGGTCTTGCGGGCATCCGGTCCGGCCAGCCGGCCGGTGCGGGCATCCACCCGGGCGAACTCGATCCCCGGCGGCACGGGGAAGTCCGAGACCGGCCGGCCCGCCAGGGCCTCCTTCATGAAGGCCAGCCACACCGGGGCCGCGGCCCGCCCCCCGGTCTCCCTACGGCCCAGGCTCCGATTGTCGTCGTACCCGACCCAGACCACGGCCAGCCGCTCGGGCGTGAACCCCACGAACCACGCGTCGCGGTAGTCGTTGGTGGTGCCGGTTTTGCCGGCGGCGGGCCGGCCCAGGGCCCGCACGGCCCGGCCGGTGCCCTCGCGCACGACCCCCTTCATCATGTCGGTGACCACGTAGGCCAGCTGGGGGCTCAGGACCGGCTCGCCCTCGGGCGGCTCGAACGCCTCGAGCACCCGACCGTCCCGGTCCTCCACCCGCAGCACGAACACCGGGTCGTGGCGCACCCCCGCCCCCGGCAGCGCCGTGTACACCGCGGCCAGATCCAGGGGGCTCACGGCCGGAGACCCAAGGGCCAGCGACAGGTCCGGAGCGATCTCGGCCCGGAGGCCCAGCCCCTTCAGGAACCCCACGGCATACCTCACGCCGATGTCCTGGAGCACCTTCACCGTGACCACGTTGCGCGACCGGACCAGGGCCTCCCGCAGGGTGGTGGCCCCGTAGAACCGCTCCGAGTAGTTGTGGGGTTTCCACTTCTCGGGCAGATCGGGCGACTCGTACACCACCGGCGTGTCGTAGATCAGGGTGGCGGGGGTGTACCCCTTGGCCAGGGCCGCCGCGTAGATCAGCGGCTTCAGGGCCGAGCCGGGCTGGCGCCGGGCCTGGACCGCCCGGTTGAACTGGCTGCGGCCGAACTCGTACCCCCCCACCAGGGCCAGCACCTCCCCGGTGTGGGGGTCGAGGCACACCAAGGCCCCCTCCACCTCCGGCTCCTGGACCAGGGCCGCCCTCAGCCCCCCCTCGGGGTCCCCTTCGACCTCGCACAAGACCACGTCGCCGGGGGCCAGCAGGTCGGCCGGACTGCGCCCCCGTCGGAGGGCCCATGCCATGCCGTCGAGCGGCAGGGGGATCTCCACGCCTCCGGCCAGCACGGTCGCCCCGTCCTTCCCGATCGCCGTCACCAGGCACCGGACCCGGTCCCCGACGGCCGGGGCCGGCCCCCGGCCGAACGGGCCGGGATCGGCCGGGTCCCGGTGCCCGATGGGGCCTCGAAACCCGGCCCGCCGGTCCACGGCCTCCAACCCTTGCCGAAGGGCCTTCTGGGCCGCGGCCTGGAGCCGGGAGTCCATGGCCACCACCACCCGCAGCCCCCCCCGCAGGAGCTCCTTCTCGCCGTAGCGGGCCTGCAGGATCCTGCGGACGTGCTCCGCGTAGTAGGGCGCCACCCGCGGAAACGGATTCTCGTACCCCGCCAGCTCGAGGGGCTCTGCGGCAGCCGCCTCGGCCTCGTCCCGGCCGATCCACCCCTCCTCGGCCATGCGCCCCAGCACGTACCGTCGCCGTTCCAGGGCGCGCTCGGGGTGCCGGTAGGGGTCGTAGCGGCTGGGGGCCTGGGGCAGGCCCGCCAGCAGGGCCGCCTGGGCCAAGCTCAACTCTTGCGCGGAAATGCCGAAATAAACCTCAGAGGCGGACTCCACTCCATAGGCCCCGTGCCCGAGGTAGATCTGGTTCAGATACAGGTGCAGAATCTCTTCCTTGGAGAGGTCTCGCTCGATCCGGATCGCCAGCACCGCCTCGCGGATCTTCCGGCGCAGGCTCCGCTCGGGGCTGAGCAGGAGCGACTTGGCCACCTGCTGGGTGATGGTGCTTCCCCCCTGGACGACCCGGCCGGCACGCAGGTTGGTCCAGGCGGCCCGGAGGATGCCGGCGGGGTCCACGCCCTCGTGGGAGAAGAACCCGCTGTCCTCGGCCGCGAGAAAGGCCCGGATCACGTGGGAGGGGAGGGTGTCCACCTGGACCGGCTTGCGCCGCTCCTGGTATAGCTCGGCCAGGAGCACCCCGTCCCGGCTCCAGACGGTGGTGGTCAAGGCCGGCCGGTACCGGCGCAGGGCGGTGGCGTCGGGCAGGTCGGCCAGGACGCCCCGGAGGACCCACGCGGCGCCGCCGGCCGTGGCCGCGGCGAACAACACGGCGAAAAGGCCCCAGCGGGCCGCTCTACCCATGGCTCTCGCACCCTAAGACGCACAAGCCCCCGGGGCCTCGGCCGGGCCGCCGGGGAGCGGGAAACCCAGACCGATCGACTCTAGCACAAGCCCGAAAACCCGAACAAGAAAGCCCTTTCCCATGGAACCCGTCGCGTCCGCAGAGAACCGTCTGATCCTCCCCGAGGTCCGGATCGAGGCCGCCCTGGCCGGGCTCCACCGGGCGGTGGCGGGGCGTCAGTTCTACCCGGCCGGACATCCCCAGTTGGCCGGGATCTTGGCCCAGGGATACCGGGCTTGGCGGGACGCCGAGGAGGACTACCGCTGGGAGGACCCCGGCCTGGAGTACCGGAACGGGGGCTTCTGGTTCGGGGAGACCCCGTTGGGCGCCCGCAACCCCGCGGTGCTGGGGTTGGCTCGCCTCTGGGGACGTCACGGCCTGCAGCGCCTTCGCATGCACAAGTCCTGCTCCCGAGACGCCTACGAGCACCTCGTGGGCCTGTTGGCCGCCAGCCCGGACGCCCTGCGGCCCCAGGGGGGCCTCGCCAGCCTGTGGTCCCGAAGCCCCTACGCGGCCCACCTCGAGATCGTGGCGGCCCACGCGGTGGCCGGCCCCGACCGACCCAGGTCCCGGCAGCAGCCCCGGGCATGGGGCCAGGCCCTGCCTCCGGACCGGATTCCGCAGGCCCTGGCCGACCCCCTGCTCGAGGCCCGGTGGGGTGCGCTGGGAAAACGGGGCCCGAGGGAGCGGCGGATCCTGGACCTGCTGATGCGGCTGTCCCACGAGACCGACGTGCCCCGATTCCTGGAGCTCCTCCAGGAGATCGCCCGGTTCGTGGCCGACTACGTGGAGGTGCAACGGTTCCGCGAGGCCTACGACGTGGTCCTGTTCCTGTTCCGGGAGGCGCAGGGCTTGGAGGCCCTGGGAGAGGAGGTCCGGCGGGACTACCTGCTGGAGACGATCCGGATGCTGGTGCGGGGGGAGTTCCTCTCCTGGCTCATCGGGAGGGTCACGGGAGAGGCTTCCGACGCCGACGCCGAGGCCGGAGCCTACGTGCTCCGAACCCTCGGGGAGTCGGCCGTGATCCCTTTGGTCAACGCCCTGGTGGCCGAGAAACGCCGCCTGGGCCGGCGGCGGCTGATCGAGATCCTCGTGGCCGTGGGGGGCCCTGTCGTACCGACGGCCCTGCGGATGCTCGAGGATCAACGGTGGTACGTGGTGCGCAACATGGTGACGATCCTGGGGGGCATCGGGTCGCCCGAGGCCCTGCGGGGAGTGGTTCGGGCCAGCGCCGATCCGGATCCACGGGTGCGGCGGGAGGCCGCCCGCATGCTCGGCCGGGCCGACCTGGCCGAGACCGAGGAGCGGATCCGGGAGCTCCTGGACGATCCCGATCCCTCGGTCCGGCTCATGGCCATCTCAGCGGCCGCGGCTCGGGGCTCCGAGGCCATGGTCGAGGCCCTGTGGAGGCTCTACGACGGCATCTCGCTGCGCTCCCCTCACTGGGATCTGAAACCCGCCGTGCTCAGGGCCCTGGGCCGGATCGG
>JAADGT010000193.1 GCA_013152215.1 Deltaproteobacteria bacterium | reverse complement strand
CCGGACGACGGTGTGGGTCTTGCCGGTTCCCGGCCCGCCCGAGAGGATCGTGAGGGGCCGCAGCAGGGCCGTGGCCGCGGCCAGCCGCTGAAAGTCGGGCGCCCCGTCCCGGCGGGGGAACAGCCGGTCCAGCAGGGCCAGGGCGGCCCGGGGGTCGTGGGGCAGGTTGGGCGCGTCGGCCCGGGCCCGGATCCAGCGGGCCAGGCCGTCCTCGTAGGCCCAGTACCGGTGGAGGTAGAGCCGGTGTCCGCGATCGAGCACCAGGGGCCGGCGCTGGCCCGGCGATCCCACCGCAGGGCTCCGGGTAAGGGCCTCGGCCCAGCGCTCCGGGGAGGGGAGGGCCGGAAGGTCCTCCCGGCCCACCGCCCGGGCCGGTGCGGCAAGCGGCAGACACACGTGGCCCAGGGTCACGGCCCGGCTGGTCAGGGCCGCGGCCAGAAGGAGCTCGGCCCGGTCGTCGCCCGAGAGCCGGGCCAGAAGCCGAGCGAACTCCACGTCCAAGGTCCCGACGAGGCCCTCGGCCTCCAGGGGCTCCAGGATTGCCGCCGTGTCTCCCATGTAACTTCGGTCGTTGGTCGTCGGTCTGGGGCCTTCGGCCCGCTCGAAGGCTGGAAAGCTAGGAGGCTAGGAGGCTAGAAGGCTTGAAAACCCCACTGATTCCCTCGCGTTGTAGGCATCACCATACTTCTTCGCTTCCACTTCACGATCTCGGGGAGCATGGGGTCCGGTGGGGCGCCGCATATGGCTCCTCACCCCCCGAGCGCCCGCTCCAGGTCGGCCCACAGGTCCTCCACGTCCTCCAACCCGGCCGACAGCCGCAGCAGGCCGGGGCCGATGCCCAGGGCCCGGCGGCGGGCCGGGGGCATGGCCGCGTGGGACATGGTCCAGGGGTAGGAGAGGATCGACTCCACCCCCCCCAGGCTCACGGCCACGGCTGGGACCTCCACGGTCTGGAGCACGCGCAGGGCGGCCTCCTCCGAGCCCACGTCGAAGCTCAGCACCGCGCCCGGGCCCGAGGCCTGGGCCGAGTGGATCCCGGAGCCGGGGTGGTCGGGCAGCCCCGGGTAGTACACCCGTTCCACGGCCGGGTGGCCGGCGAGCCGGTGGGCCAGCTCCTGGGCGGTGGCCTCCTCCGCGTCGTACCGGGCCTTGAGGGTCTTGATGCCCCGGGCCAGGAGCCACGAGTCGTGGGGCGAGAGCACCCCGCCCAGGGCGTTCTGCAGGTAGCCCACCTGCTGGGCCAGGTCCGGATCCGACACCACCACGGCTCCGGCCACCAGGTCGCTGTGGCCGCCCAGGAACTTGGTGGCGCTGTGGACCACGATGTCCACCCCGAGCTCCAGGGGGCGCTGCCGCAGGGGGGTCATGAACGTGTTGTCCACCACGGTCAGCGCGCCCCTCTCCCGGGCGAACGATGCGCAGGCGCGCAGGTCCGTGACGCGAAGCAGAGGGTTCGAAGGGGTCTCCAGCCACACCATCCGGGTGTTCGAGCGGAACGCCCGGCCCAGGGCGTCCGGGTCGGTGGCGTCGGCAAAGGTGGCTTCGATGCCGAACCGGGAGAAGACGGCCGTGAGGGCCCGGAACGTGCCGCCGTACAGGTCCCGGGCCGCCACCACGTGGTCGCCCTGGTTCAGGAGCGACAGCACCGCCGTGGTGGCGGCCATGCCCGAGGCGAAGGCGAACCCGGCCGTGCCCCCCTCCAGCTCGGCCAGGAGGGTCTCAACGGCGTGGCGGGTGGGGTTGCCCGAGCGGGTGTACTCCCAAGGGCCGGGCTGCGCGGGGTCTTCCTGGTGAAACGTGCTCGCCATCACGATGGGGGTTCCCAGGGCCCCTGTGGTCGGGTCCACCTCGGCGCGGCCCCCCACGCAGCGGGTGGCCGGGGACGGACGTCTGTGGTTCATCCGGTCTCTCCTTGCAGGGCGCGGTCCAGGTCCGCGATCAGGTCCTCGGGGCTCTCCAGGCCCACCGACAGGCGCACCAGATCGTCGGTCACGCCCAGGCGCTCGCGCACCTCGGGCGGCATGTCGCAGTGGGTCTGGCGGCTCGGCACCGTCACCAGGGTCTCGGCTCCGCCCAGGCTCTCCGCAAAGGTCACGAGCCTCAGCCTCTCCAGGAACGCCGGCACCTCGTCGGCGCTCCGGAGCCGAAAGCTCACCATGGCCCCGAACCCCCGGGCCTGGCGCTCGAGGATCTCGCGGCCGGGGTGGTCGGGCAGGCCGGGGTAGTATACCCGCGTCACCCCGGGGTGGCCCAGCAGGAACCGGGCCACCGCCTCCGCCGTGCGGCACTGGCGCTCCACTCGGACGGCCAGGGTCTTGAGGCTGCGCACGAGCAGCCACGAGGAGAACGGGTCGAGCACGGCGCCGGTGGTGTTGTGGAGGAACTCGATCCGCTCGGCCCACTCGGGCTCCCGGGCCACCAAGGCCCCGGCGAGCAGGTCGTTGTGGCCGCCGAGGAACTTGGTGGCGCTGTGGACCACGATGTCGGCTCCAAGCTCCAGGGGGCGTTGGAGATAGGGGGTGAGGAAGGTGCTGTCCACCACGAACACGAGACCCCGGTCCCGGGCGAGCCGGCCCAGGGCCTCCAGATCCGCCACCTTGAGCAGGGGGTTCGTGGGGTTCTCCACCAGGAGGGCCCGGGTGTTGGGCCGCAGGGCGAGCTCCACCGACTCCGGGGCCGTGGTGTCGGTGTAGGTGACCTCGAGGCCGTACTCCCGGAACACCCGTTCGAACAGCCGGTAGGTGCCGCCGTACAGATCGTCGGAGGCCACCAGGTGGTCTCCGGGGCGGAACAGGAGACACAGGGTGGTGAGGGCGGCCATGCCCGAGGGGAACGCGAACGCCTTCGCCCCGCCCTCCACCTCGGCCAGGGCCTGCTCCAGGACCCGACGGGTGGGGTTGGCGGTGCGGGAGTAGTCGAACCCGGTGCTCCGGCCGAGCCCCGGGTGGGCAAAGGTGGCTGAGGGGTGGATCGGGGTGCTCACCGCTCCGGTACGGGGGTCCGTGCCGAGGCCGGCCCGGACCAGGCGGGTGTCGATGCGCATGGATACCTCCGGTTCAGGGGCCCGCTCTGTCCCCTGTTTTCTGAGTTCTGGCCCCCGATGCGGCCGCGCCCGGCTCTCCGGCAGGACCCTTGCCCCGCCGACGTGTTCCCCAGATCCACGCCCCGGCCGCGACCATCGCGAGGCTCAGCAGTTGGCCCATGGTGAACGGGCCGGCCACGAAACCCAGCTGGGGGTCGGGCTGCCGGGTGAACTCCACCGCAAATCGCACAATGCCGTATCCGGCGAGAAACGCGGACGTGGCGGCCCCGCGTTGGGGGAAGCGTTTCCAGAACCACCACACGACGAGCCCCAGGAGGGGGCCCTCCAGCACCGCCTCGTAGAGCTGGCTGGGGTGGCGGGGCAGGGGGCCGCCGCCGGGAAACACCATGGCCCACGGCACGTCCGCCACCCGGCCGTAGAGTTCGCCGTTCACGAAGTTGGCCAGCCGGCCGAAGAACACCCCGGGCGGGGTGGCCACGGCCAGGGCGTCGGCCAGGCCGAGCAGGGGCAGGTTCCTCCGGCGGGCGTACCCCCAGGCGGCCGCGGCCACGCCGGCCAGGCCGCCGTGGAAGCTCATGCCCCCCTCCCACACCGCGACGATCTTCCACGGCTGGGCCGCGAAATAGGGCAGGTTGTAGAACAGCACGTACCCCATCCGGCCCCCCAGGATCACGCCGAGGGCGAGCCACCCCACCAGGTCTCCCACCTCGGCCTCGGCCAGGGCGGCCCGTCCGGTGCGTGCGAGCCGCCGGAGAATGTGGGCGGCCGACAGGAACCCCAGCAGGTAGGCGATGCCGTACCACCGGACCGCCAGGGGCCCGACCCGGAACGCCACCGGATCGATGGAGGGGTAGGGGATCATCCGGGCTACAGTCCGAGCCCCTCCAGGGGAACCGCAGTGCTCGGCCCCGGACGCCGCCAGAGCACCAGGGCCACCCCGTCGTCGGTACGTCGGAACGTGAACTCCATGTCGTGCTCGTAGGCCAGCAGGGCCACGGGCGTGACCTGCTCGGGGCCTCGCAGCCGGAAGAGTACCCGGTTTCCGGCCGAAAGGGTATCGAGGAAGTGGGGGGTCACCTCGAACTCCACCTCGCCCCGCTCTCGGGTGAGGTCCACCACGTATCCGTCGGGCTCGGTGGCGAACTGGCGGTCCAGGTGGATCACCTGGGCGGCCCGGGCGCCGCCGGCCAGCCGGGTCTCCCGCACGATGCCGCCGCCGGCGATGAACCGACCGTCCTGGAGCACGAACCGGCCCAGGCGCGGGTTGTCCTGGAACACGTCCACGGCGGCGGGGCGTTTCAGCCGCAGCAGCACGTTGCCCACCTCGGGGCTCTCGAGCACGCTTGCGTGGCGCTCGCGCACCTCCAGGGTGGAAGCGTCGATCCGGTCCTCGATGTCCACGCACTCGGCCTCCAGCTCGGTGGTGGCCGTCTTGAGCAGGTAGGTCTTGCCCTTCTCCAGGGGAGTGCGGCCGAGCCAGAACAGGCTGGCCCGGACCTCCCGGGCCACGGCCGGGGCGTGGTCCGGATGGGCCATCACCTCACCCCGCTCCACGAACAGCTCCTCGTCGAACGTGAACCCCACGCAGTCCCCGGCCCGGGCCTCCTCGAGCGGGGGCTCCCCCCACCGCTCGATGGTCTGGACCCGCACCGTACGGCCCGATGGAAAGAACCGAACCTCGTCGCCCACCCGCACCCGCCCCGTCTCGACCCGGCCGGCGTACAGGCGGCGGTTGTCCCACTTGTACACATCCTGCACCGGGAACCGGAGGGGCAAGGTCTCCTCGGATCCGGCTCCGCCCAGGGTGTGGAGGGCCTCGAGCACCGTGGGCCCGTCGTACCAGGGGGTGTGCCCGAGCCTTTGGGCGATGTTCTCACCCTCCCGGGCCGAGATGGGGATCACGTGCTCCGGGGAGATGCCCAGGGAGTGCAGCAGCGACCGCACCGCGTTGTCCGCCGCCAGGAATACCCCGCGGTCGTACCCGGCCTTGTCGAGCTTGTTCACCGCCACCACCACGTGGCGGATCCCCAGGAGCGACAGGATGTAGGCGTGGCGGCGGGTCTGCTCGCGCACCCCCTCCACCCCGTCCACCAGCAGCACCGCAGCGTCCGCGCTGGCCGCGCCGGTGATCATGTTCTTCAGGAACTCCTTGTGGCCCGGTGCGTCGATGATCACGTAGGACCGGCCCTCCCACCGGAAGAAGGTCTGGGCCGTGTCGATGGTGACGTTCTGCTCCCGCTCCTCTTCCAAGGCGTCCATGAGGTAGGCGAACTCGAACGGCCGGCCCTGCCGCCGGCAGGTCTCCTCGATCTCCCGGTACCGGACCTCGGGGATCGATCCGGTGTCGTAGAACAGCCGGCCGATCAGGGTGGACTTGCCGTGGTCCACGTGGCCCACGATCACGATGCGAAGGGTGTCTTGTCGGCTCATCGGGAATCCCCTTTGGGGCGGTGGAAAGCTAGTGTCGTGTTTCGGAAATTTCGAGCTGTTCCCTGGGGGTGGGGCTGGGGGCCCCTCCTTCGCTGAACGGCCTCGCAGGGGCCGCC
>JAADGT010000218.1 GCA_013152215.1 Deltaproteobacteria bacterium | reverse complement strand
GGGGCGGGCCTCGACGGGGTGGAGGCCGAGGCCCGGGCGGCGGTCCGGCTGGGCCGTCGTCTGGGGCAGGATCTCCTCGCCGGCTTGGAACAGTCGGGATGGACCCTTCCCCCCGCCGATCGTGAGGTGCGGTTCCGGGTGCGGGGGATCCCGGCGCCCCGGGGGCTCGAGGCCGCGGAGGCGGCGTTGGGGGGGCTGGCCGAGGTGGCCGGGATCCGGTTGGCCGAGGTGTCGTGGCGCGAAGGGGTGTGGGTGGCCCGCGTCCGTCCCAGCGGGATCCCCTGGGAGGCGGTGATGGCTTGGGCCTCGGTCGGGTCGGGCCGGCTGCGGGTCGAGACGGCCGGTCCCGACGAGGTGACCTGCCGCTGGGTGACGGATGGCCCCTGAGCCGGACGGGAGGGCTCCGGCCCCGGCACTGGAGGCGCGGGGGCTGCGGATCGATCCCCCCTTGCTCCTGGCCCCCATGGCCGGGCTCACCCACACGGCCCTCCGACGGCTCCTGGCCGAACTGGGCGGGGTGGGGTTGCTGAGCACCGAGATGCTCTCGGCCCGGGCCCTGCCCCAGGAGCGGCCCGACCACCCCTTCCTGAAGCGAACCTGCTGGGAATCCCCCCTTTCTTGGCAGCTCCTGGTGGCCCGGCCCGAAGAGGTGGGCCCGGCCCTCGAGACCCTGGAACGATGGGGGGCCGAGGCCGTGGATCTCAACCTCGGCTGCCCCGCGCCCCAGGCACGGCGGCGGGGGGGTGGGGCGTTCCTGGCAGCCGACCTTCCCCGGGTTCGGGCCGTGGTCCGGGAGGTTCGTCGTCGGTGGCAGGGGCCGTTCTCGGCCAAGTTCCGCCTTGCCGAGGGGCCGTCCGAGGCGCCCCTGCGGGACCTGGTGCGGCTCCTGGGGGACGAGGGGGCGGACTGGATCACGGTGCACGCCCGGTTCCGGAGCGACCCCTACGGCCGGCCGGCCCGGTGGGACTGGATCGCCCGCGTCAAGGCATGGGCCTCGGTGCCCGTGGTGGGCAACGGCGGCGTGACCGAGCCCGGGGACGTGGACCGGATGCTCGTTGAGACGGGCTGCGACGGGGTGATGATCGGTCGCGCCGCGGCGCGAACCCCCTGGATCTTCCGGCAGGCCTCCGAACGGATGTTCGGCCGCGCCCCTTCCGGACCCGACCCCGACCCGGCGGCGGTCTACCTGCGGTTCGCCGACCTGCTGGCCGAGAGCTTCGACGAGCGCCGCGCCCTGGGGCGGCTCAAGGAGTTCACGCACCACTTCGCCGAGAACTACGCCTTTGGCCATCTGCTGGCCAGCTCGGTCCAGGCGAGCTCGTGTTTCGAGGAGGCCGTGGCCCGGGCCCGGAAGTTCCTGGAGGAGAACGAGCCCCGATGCGTCGCCCCGGCCTGCCCCTGATCCTGGCATCGACCAGCCCCTACCGCAGGGATCTTTTGGCCCGGCTGAGGATCCCCTTCGAGGTCGCCGCGCCCGCCTATGACGAGCCGTCCCTCGCGGGCCTCTCCCCCTTTGACCTGGCCCGGACCCACTCCCTGGGCAAGGCCCGGGCGGTGGCGAAGGGACACCCCGATCGCGTGGTGGTGGGGTCGGACCAGGTGGCGGAGCTCGATGGCGAGGTTCTGGGAAAGCCGGGCACCCGGGATCGGGCCGTGGATCAGCTGCTCCGGTGTGCCGGCCGGACGGTGCGGTTCCACACCGGCGTGGCCGTGGTGCGGGGGCAGCGGGAGGCGGTGTGGGTGGAGCCGTTCTCCGTGACGTTCCGGCGGCTCACCCGGACGGAGATCGAGGCTTATGTGGACCTGGACCGACCCTTGGGGTCGGCCGGATCGTTCAAGATCGAGTCCCTGGGCATCGCCCTCATGGAGCGGACGGAAGGCCGGGACTTCACGGCCCTGATCGGGCTGCCCCTAATGGCTCTGTCCGAGCTCTTGGCAGGGTTCGGGGTAGACGTGCTGCTGCTGCGGCGCTGAGGCCGCCATGTGCCGTGCCCTCAGACGCCGGAGGGTCTCCTCCAACGCGAGGCGCACCGAGGCCGACAGGTCGGGCGGAAGCCCGGCGCACGCCCCGAGCAGGGTTTCCTTCAGGTACATCTCGAAGTGATCCCAGTACACCGGGCTTCGCAGGGCCCAGGTTCGACAAGGGTCGGCCTCGTTCTCGGCGATGGTGCGTTGGAGCGCGGCCTGGATGCCGGAGAGAAGATCACGCACGGCCACGGGCTCGCTCCAAACCCCTTCAGCCTGGGCGGCGTGGAGCACGCTTTGCAACCGGCTCGTGCTTTCGGCGGGGAGTCCGGCGCGGGTCGCGGGCATGGGGTGTCCTCCTGTGGAGCGGAGTGTTCGCCCCTGGCCTTTATGCATGCCCCGTGCCTGGGATCCGGAGGGTTTGGTCGCGCCAAATGAGAAAGTAGGTTCCCAATGTGGGCACTCGATTGCTCTCGAAGGGCAAGGAGCCGACCCCGTCGTCCCACTTCCCACGGGTTTCGAACGCGGACCCAGCCGTGAGAAAGAGCCCGATCTGCGTCCTGCGCGAGACCCCGACGAACCGCTACTCGGTCAACGTGCTGGTCGGGCTGATCCAGCAGGCCGGCCTTCCCTGGGTTGTGGCCCGATCCGGGGCCGAGGTGGTCCGGCTGGCCTCCGGGGCCGGCCGGGCGTTCGCGCTGTACTCGTTCATGACCCCTGACCTCCCGACCGTCCGGGCCGAGGTCGCGGCCCTGCGGCCCCGGCTCCCCGGTGTGCGCTGGCTGGCCGGGGGAGCCCACCCCACGGCCGATCCGGAGGGCACGCTGGCCATGGGGTTCGACCACGTGGTGGTGGGTGAGGCCGAGCGGGTCCTGGGCCCGTTCCTGCGCGATGGAGACGGGCCGTCCGTGCTCCGGGATCCGGATGGTGGCCCTCCCGACCTGGATCCCTACCCGGCCCGGGTGGCGGGGCGGCCCGGACCGGTGGAGATCACCCGTGGGTGCCGGGGAGGGTGCCGGTTCTGCTCGGTAGGCCGGCGGAGGGTGCGGCACCGCGGTCTCCCAACGGTGGTGGCCGCGGCCCGGGCCATGGTGACCGAGGGCCGTCGGGTGATCCGGTTCGTCACCCCCGATGCCCTGGCCTACGGCGGAGGGCTGAAGGCCGTTGCCGATCTGCTCGCGGCTCTCCGAACGGCGGGGGCCGAACCGGTCCTGGGCGCCTTCCCGTCGGAGGTGCGGCCCGAGCGGGTGACCCCCGAGGCGGTGGCCCTGCTCCGGACCCACTGCCACAACCGAACGCTGGTGATCGGAGGGCAGTCGGGGAGCGACCGGGTGCTTCGGTTTCTGGGCCGCGGCCACACGGTGGACGACGTGGTTCAGGCCGCGGCCCGCGCCCGCAGAGGAGGTCTGCGGCCCCACGTGGATCTGATCTTCGGGATCCCCGGCGAGACCTCGGAGGAGCAAGCCGCCACGGTGGAGCTGGCCCGGTTGCTCCAGCGGGAGCATGGGGCCAAGATCCACGCCCACTACTTCCACCCCCTCCCGGGCACCCCCCTCTGGGGCGCCGATCCGACGCCGCTGGATCCGAAGACCCGGGCGTTTCTGGAACGGGCCGAGCGGGCCGGCACCCTGGACGGGGACTGGCGAGCCCAGATCGCTCTCGCCCAAGATCTGCGGGAGTGGGCCAGCCGGGGCTGGATCCGAGCCAAGAGCACCTCCCGTCCCGACGTCCCAACGTCCTAACGTCCCAACATCCTAACCCCCCAAACCCCCCCTTTCCGTCCCATCGGTATTTTCCATATACTCATTCCCGTTTTCCGATCCACTCGACTCCACCGAGGTGCCCCATGGCGTACAAGGTGCTCGATCTGTTCAAGGATCTGCCCGGGACCAACTGCGGAGACTGCGGCAAGGCGGGGTGCTTTGCGTTCGCCACCGCCGTATATCTGGAGGCTTACCCCTTGGAGCGCTGCCCCCACCTGGGGGACGAGGCCCGCGAGATCGCCGCGAGGCTTCAGGCCGATCGGGACGAGGGCGGGGGGCGGAAGCCGGACTCGAGCGAGCAGGCCCTGGAGCACCTCCGGAGCGTGATCGCAGAGATCCCCCTCGATGGAGTGGCCGAGCGCTGCGGGGGCACGTACGACCCGGGCCCGCCCGAATCCGTGACGGTGGAGTTCCTGGGGACGCCCCACCGAATCCTGCGGGACGACGTGATCTGCGCCGGGAAGGCGCCAACGGTATGGGTGAAAATCCTCCTTTTGATCTATGCGACCCGGGCGTCGGGGCGGCCCCCGGAAGGGGACTGGGTGGCGTTTCGGGAGCTGCCGAACACGGTGAGCAAGGCGAAGTCGTTCGAGGCGTCGGCCCGCCGGATCGCCGAGGCGTTCGCCGGACGGGCCGAGCACCTGGCCGACGCCGTGGCCGGGGTGGGGGGCGAGCGCATCGCCCACCCCTCGGCTCCGTGGGCGTTCCGGATCCGGGCGTTGCCCCGGATCCCCCTGCTCCTCCTGTTCTGGGACCGGGACGAGGAGTTCGAGGCCCGGGCCTCCCTACTGGTGGACCGGTCGGTCCTCGAGTACCTGGATCAGGAGGGGCTCGTGTTCCTTGCGGAGGCGCTCGCCCAGAAACTGCGCGGCGGTGACCTGGCCGAGGTGATCCCATGACCTTCCGGCACCTGGAGGCGTTCGTGGCCGTGGCCGGGGAGGGCGGGTTCACCCGGGCGGCCGAGGTTCTGTGCCTCACCCAGCCCACCGTGAGCGGCCAGATCCGCGAGCTGGAGGAGGAGCTGGGGGTGACCCTGTTCCACCGGCTGCCGCGAACCGTGGAGCTCACCGAGGCCGGCCGTCGGTTCCTGGTCCGGGCCCGGGAGCTCCTGGCCGGCCGGGACCGGCTGCTCGAGGAGGCCGCGGCGTACCGCGGCGTGGTGGACGGGACCCTGGAGATCCATGCGAGCACCATCCCGGGCGAGTACCTGCTTCCGCCGGTGCTCGCCCGGTTCAAGGCCGAGCATCCTCGCGTACGGGTGGTGCTGCGGGTGGCCGACACGGGCGAGGTGCTCCGCCGGGTCGAGTCCGGAGAGGTGGGCCTCGGCGTCGTGGGCCGGCCGGCCGGCACGGAGCTGGAGTGCCGGCCCCTCTGGCGGGATCGGGTGGTGTGCGTGGTGCCAGCCGGATGGGACGTGGCGGAGCGGCTGGAGCCGTCGGACCTGGAGCGGCTGCCCCTGGTGGTCCGGGAGGAGGGCTCCGGGACCCGCTCCACCGTGGAGGCGGCCCTGGGTGAGCGGTGGTCCCGGATGCGCGTGGTGGCCGAGCTGGGGTCCACGGCCGCGGTGCTCGAGGCCGTCAAGGCCGGCTTGGGAGCGGGCTTCGTGTCGGAGCGGGCCGCCCGCGAGGCGGTCGAGGCGGGAAAGGTCCGGTTCGTGGCGGTGGAGGGGGTGCTGCCGGTGGAACGCCGGTTCTACGCCGTGTGGCATCCGCGAAGGGTGCTGAGCCCGGCGGCCCGGGCCCTGCTCGAGCTGCTATCCGGTAACCTCCGCTAGGACGCTAGGAGGCTGGGAGGCTAGGAGGCTTGAAAACCTCCGTGATCTACCAGCGTTCCAAGCATGGCCACGCCTCTTTGGCGTCACCTCACCGTTTCGGGGGCATGGGGGCTGCTGGAGAGCC
>JAADGT010000359.1 GCA_013152215.1 Deltaproteobacteria bacterium | reverse complement strand
CCTCCGGGTCGGCCAGCAGCACCGAAGGGTCCGCGAACAGGCTCCAGCCCGGCACGCTCAGCGCCAGCTCCCGCCCGTTCCGGTCCAGGATCGGCCCACGGGTGGGGAGGATCTCGATCTGCCGCTGGTGCTGGCGCCGAGCCCGTTCCTGGAGCCCAGGCGCCTCCACGAGCTGGAGATGGGCTGCCCGGAGCACCGCCGCGGCCAGCAGCGAGAGCACCAGGCCGGCCACCAGGCCCAGCCGGATGCGCTCGCCCCGCAGCGGCCGAGCCGACCGGTTCCTAGTCGGAGAGGACGACGACCGCATCCCGGCCTGGAACCACGAACCCCAGGCGACGGGCCTCCCTTTCGATCCGGTTCGACGCCCCCAGGGCCGAGCGCTCCACCTCGAGATTGGACAGGCGTGCGGCCGCCGCCTGTTTCTCCCGTACGAGCTCATTGATCTCGTAGCGCAGCCGAATGGCCTGAAGCCGGACCGCCACCAGGAACAGGGCCGCGGTGAGGCACAGCCCGAAGCAACCGGCCCGCACCAGCCAGGCCTTCAGCCCGGGCACGGTCCCCGTCAGGATCTCGGCGCGAAGCACTCGGGTGAGCGCGGTGGTCGTCATGATTGTCCTCCCTGACCCCGGTCTTGGACAAGGCGCTCGGCCGCCCGCAGGCGGGCGCTCCGGGCGCGGGGGTTTCGGGCCTTCTCGTCTTCGCTCGGCCGGACCACCCGTCGGGTGAGGACCCGAAGCCAACCGGGTCGGCCGCAGGTGCACCGCAACGCCTCGGCAGGGCAGCGGCACCGGGGCTCGGCGTTGCGCAGGGCCTGTTTCACCCGCCGGTCCTCCAACGAATGGTATGAGATCACCACCACCCGTCCCCCCGGAGCCAGCACCTGGGGCAGGGCGGCCAGGAACCGATCCAGGGCCTCCAGTTCCCGGTTCACCGCGATGCGCAAGGCCTGGAACACCCGGGTGGCGGGGTGCTTGGGGCCCCGCCGGCCCAGCGCCCGCTCCACCACCTCGGCCAGCTCCGCCGTGGTGGAAAACGGCTTCCGGCGCCGGGCCGCCACCACCGCCCGAGCCACCCGACGGGCCCGCGGCTCCTCGCCGTACTCCCGGAACATCCGGGCCAGCTCGGCCTCGGGCAGGGTGTTCACCAGATCCGCGGCGGTGACCGAAAGCCCCGGATCCATGCGCATGTCCAAGGGGCCGTTCCGAAGGAAACTGAACCCCCTGGCCCCTTCGTCGAGCTGCCGGGAGCTCACCCCCAGATCGAGGAGGACTCCCGTGGCCGGCCCCAACCCTTCGTCGGCCAGGAGCTCGTCCAGGGCTCCAAAATTCCCCTGCCGAAGCCGGACGCGGGGGTCCTCGGCCAGGTCGGCGGCAGCCTTCAAAGCGTGGGGATCCTGGTCGACCCCCAGCAGGGACCCGCCGGGCCCGAGGCGCTCCAGGATCCGACGGGCGTGCCCTCCCCCCCCCAGGGTGCCGTCCACGTACCGGCCGTTCGGATCGGTCACCAGGAGATCCACGACCTCTCGGGCCAGAACGGGCACATGGTACGGCCGATCAGGCGGCGTCATGGGCCTGCAGGGCCTCCCGAAGGGTCCGGAACTCGGGGAGCTCTCCGTCGGCCCCGCCCACGAACCGGAGGATCTGCCGCAGGTAGGGGCTCGGCCCCACCAGCTGAACCCTCCTTCGCCGGGCCAGCCGCAGAAGCTGGCTCGCCATGCGATAGTGGAGGTGGTGGGTCTTGCGCAGGTCCACGACCAAGCGGTCGCCCGGCGCGCCCCGCAGGGCCTCCTCGAAGTCTCGAGCCCGCTCCAGCCCGACGTCCCCCTCGATCCGGACCACGATCACCCCCCGGTGGGTGCGCCGGACGATGCGGGTCACAGCCCCAACCCCCCCACCGCCCCGGCGATCTCGTCGAACTGGGCGGCCACCGCATCCATGGCGGCGTCGTAGCGTTCCTTGGCCCAGATCTCGAAGTTCTTTCCCATCCCGGCGAGCACCACCTGGCGGTCGAGGCCGGCGTAGGCCCGGAGGGTGGGAGGCACCAAGATGCGACCGGCCCGGTCCACCGCACACTCCTGCGCCGGGGCGTAGAAGAACCGTCGAAAGGCCTGGATCTTGGGATCGAAGGCGGGCAGTTCGTTGATCCGGGCCTCGAGGGCCCTCCACTCGTCGGCCGGGTAGGCGACCAAGCAGTCCTTGTGGCGGGTCAGGTAGAGGGGGGCACTGAACGTGGTCTCCAGGGCTTCCCGGAAGCGAGCGGGGATGCTGAGCCGACCCTTGTCGTCGATGGTGTGCTCGAAGCATCCCCGGAACATGCGGCCTCCATGGCCCTGCAACCCACTCTATCCCACCTCATCCCACATCATGGCCGGACTATACAAAGCCGTCCCACCGCTGTCAAGCAGACCAGGAGGAAAAGAAAAACCGCCGTGGGGCGGAGGACCGAGCGGCACCGACGTTCCCAGCCGAGCCGTTCCCGCGGCGGCCCGTGGACCGAGGGGTCCGGGGTGAAACGAGGCGCAACGCCCGCCCCTTTCCCACGGGAGACCTCCTATCCGCGCAATTTTTGGGAACAAACACTCGGAAAACCGCCCCCTTTTTCCTAAAGCTCTCCCCAGAACGTGCCGACGGGGATTTCTGGGGCGCAGAAGGTTTCGCGCCATCAAATTTTCCCCCGCCGTGGAAGCCCGGCCGAACGCGGGGGGCATGAACCGCCGAGGCCTCTCGCCGGAAGAGGGGCCGTTGACCCGGGAGGAAGACCACGCCATGGCCACGATCGTGCTCGACCCCGTCACGCGGATCGAAGGACACCTCAGGGTGGAGACCCGCTGGGACGGCCCCAGGCTCGCCGAGGCCAGGGTGGCCGGCGAGATGTTTCGCGGTTTCGAGGCGATCCTGAGGGGAAGGGACGCCTTGGACGCGCCGGTGATCACCCAGCGGATCTGTGGGGTGTGCCCCGTGAGCCACGCCGTGGCGTCGTGCCGAGCACTGGAACAGGCCTTGGGGATTCGGGTGCCGCCCAACGGCCGACTGCTTCGCAGCCTGGTGCTGGGGGCCAACTTCCTACAGAGCCACCTGCTCCACTTCTACCACCTGTCGATCCTGGACTTCGTGGACGTAGCCGCCGTGCTCGAGGCTGACAGCTCGAATTCGGCGGTGCGGGCCTTGCAGGCCTGGGTGGAGGCCGAGGTGCGGTCGAATCGAGTCCTGCCCGCCGCCCCCTTCCTGCCCCAGTGGCCGGCGGGGCTGCCGCCGGAGGCCCGATGGGCGGGACGGGCCCTGGGCCACTATCTGAAAGCGCTGGAGGTCCGACAGGCTGCCCACCGCATGGCGGCCCGGTTCGGGGGCCGGGTTCCCCACACCGCCACCCTGGTTCCCGGTGGAGCCACCGCGGGCGTGGATCCCCTCGCCGTCGAAGGATTCCGGAGCGAGTTGGCCTCGGTCCGCGGGTTCGTGGAGGAGGTGTACCTGCCGGACGCGCTCGAGCTCGCGGCCCGGTTCCCTCGCCTCGCGGACCAGGGCGTCGGCCCCGACCAGTATCTCACGTTCGGGGCGTTCGAGGAGGCGGACGGACGGCTTTGGCTTCCGGCCGGCGTGTGGACCGGCGACCGGCTCGACCCCTTAGACCCGGGGCGAATCACCGAGGAGACCGCCCACAGCCGGTACCGGGGGGCCGACCGGGCCCGTCCCCTCGCGGGGGAGACCGAGCCCGCCCCGGAAAAACCGGGGGCATACTCCTGGCTCAAGGCGCCCCGCTACGAGGGCCGCCCCGTGGAGGTGGGTCCCCTGGCCCGGCTCCGGGTGGCCGCGGCCTCGGGGCTTCCGGAGGTGAAGGAGGCCGGGGAGCGGTGGCTCGCGCCCGCTGGTCTGCGGCTGTCGGATCTCTCCGGGGTGACGGGCCGGCATCTCGCCCGGGCTCTCGAGGCTTGGATGCTGATCCGCCGCATGGAGACGTGGCTCGACCGCCTCGACCTTGCCGGCCCCACGGTCGGGCCCTATGAGCCCACGGCTTCGGGAGAGGGGGCCGGCCTCGTGGAGGCGCCGCGGGGGGCGCTGGGCCACTGGGTGCGCGTCCGAGACCTCCGGATCGAGACCTATCAGTGCATCGTGCCCAGCACCTGGAACTTCTCGCCCCGGGACGGACGGGGCCGGCCCGGCCCGGTGGAGGCCGCCCTGGAAGGCCTGGAGCCCCCGCAAGGGGAGCCGAGGGGCCTGGCGGTCGCCCGGGTGGTGCGGTCGTTCGATCCCTGCATCGCCTGCGCGGTGCACTGAACCGGGTGGAGAAAGGAGATCTCCCATGGCTCGGACCCGACGGGAATTCCTGAAGGATGCGGCGATGCTGGCCGCCGGCCTGGGGCTCGGCTCGGCCCCCGTGCCCCGGCTGGCCCTCGCCCTGGAAGGCCTCGCCGCCCAACGCCCCGGTCTGGTGTGGCTCCAGGGACAGTCGTGCTCCGGCTGCTCGGTGAGCCTGCTGAACGGGGAGCGACCCGGCCCGGCCGAGCTGCTCACCCGGTATTTCTCGGTGTGGTTCCATCCCACCCTTTCCGCAGCCACCGGAGACGAGGCGCTGGCGGCGGTGGAACGGGCCGTGAACGCCGGTGGCTACCTGCTGGCCGTGGAGGGGGCTGTGCCCCTGGGCATGCCCAGGGCCTGCACCGTGGGCCAGGAGCCCCTCGTCGATCTGGTCTCCCGGGCGGCGGCTCGGGCTCGGGCCGTACTGGCCGTGGGAACGTGCGCGAGCTTCGGAGGGATTCCGGCAGCCGCGACGAATCCCACCGGCGCGGCCCCGATGGGTGAGATCCTGGCGAAGGCGGGTCTCTCGGTCCCCCACCTGAACGTGCCCGGGTGCCCGGCCCACCCCCACTGGATCGTGGGCACGGCCGTGCTCGTGCTGCACAAGAACGACGTCACGGTGGATAAGGAGCACCGCCCCACGGCGTTCTTCGGCCGGCCGGTCCACGATCAGTGCCCCCACTTCGCCCGGTACGAGCGGCAGGAGTTCGCCCGAACCCCGGGCGAGGACGGGTGCCTGTTCAAGCTGGGGTGCCAGGGCGCCCTGACCCATGCCGACTGCCCCTGGAGGGGGTGGAACGGCGGGACGAGCTGGTGTGTGAGGGGGCGGGCTCCGTGCACAGGGTGCGCCCGGCCGGGGTTCGCCCGGGACCCGGCCTACCCGTTCTTTCGGCTCAACGAGGGGCGCACCGCGTGACCTCGCCGGGGAGACGGCTCCCCTGGAAGTCCCACCAGGCCCCTGCGGGGCCGGGCAGCGGGGAAGGGTAACTTTCGTTGGTCCGGAGCCATTGCCGGCGGCGGGGCATGGGGCCTGCGGTTCAGGAGCCAGAAGACAGAATTCAGAGGACAGGTTGCAACGCCGGATGCAGGAACGTGCCTATGGTCTTTTCCTGTCTCCGGCCCGCTGAATTCTGGCCCCTGAAACCCATGCCCCCCGGACCGTGAGGTGGAGGCGAAGAGGCGTGAAGGTTCCTAGAACATGCTGGAATCCGGGAGGTTTTCAAGCCTCCCAGCCTCCCGGCCTCCTAGCGTCCTAGCGGAAGTTACCGGGAAGCCCCTTCAGGCCCTGTACAGGGCCGGGCAACGAGGAAAGGTAACGCTTGGTGGTCCTGGGGCCATCGGCGGCGGTG
>JAADGT010000207.1 GCA_013152215.1 Deltaproteobacteria bacterium | reverse complement strand
CGAGGCGGCCCCTGCGAGGCCGTTCAGCGAAGGAGGGGCCCCCAGCCCCACCCCCTGGGAAAACCACGAGATTTCGGAAACGCTACACTAGGGCAGCCATGGACATCTTCCAGCGTTCGATCCACTCCAACGTGAAGCAGGTGGACGACGACCACCTGCTGGTCACGAGCACCCTGCTGGACCTGGAGCACTCGTTCCACCTGGAGCTGCGGGTCCGGATGTCCGACGGGCTGATCGAGGAGGCCCGGGCCAACATGACCAAGGCCCCCCTGAACCGGTGCCTGGCCGGGGCCGAGGGGGTGCAGCGGCTGGTGGGCCTCACGATCGGCCGGGGCATCGTGAAGGAGATCAGCCGCCGGCTCGGCGGGCCCCGGGGCTGCGCCCACATGGTGGAGCTGATCACGGACGCGGTGCGCCTGGTTTCGATGATCCGGATCGGGGCCTCGGTCAACTACTGGGACGAGCTCAAGAAGACCATGACCGAGGACGAGATCGTGGCCCACGGCAAGAAGCGCCTCAAGAACACCTGCCTGGTGTTCGCAGAGGACTGAGCATGGAGACCAAGATCTACACCCTGAAGGAGGCGGTGGGGCTGTTCGTGCACCCGGGCGACCGGGTGGTCATGGGCGCGGCTCTGGAGTCCCTGATCCCGTTCGCGGTGGGCTACGAGATGGTGCGCCAGGGCATCGGCGACCTCACCCTGATCGGCCCCATCTCGGATATGCTGTTCGACGTGCTGATCGGGGCCGGGGCCGTGGCCCGGGTGGAGGCGGCCTGGGTGGGCAACGTGATGATGGGGTCGGGGTACAACTTCCGGCGGGCCGTGGAGCGGGGAGAGCCCCGGCCCCTGGAGGTGGTGGACCACACCAACTTCACCATCCAGACCGGGCTCAAGGCCGCCAGCCAGGGCCTGCCGTACCTGCCCACCCGCACGGCCCTGGGGAGCAGCCTGCTCGAGCGCAACCCGGGGCTCGTGCCGACCCGCTGCCCGTTCACGGGCGAGCCCCTGGTGGCGGTGCGGGCCATCGAGCCCGACGTGGCCGTGCTCCACGTGCAGCGGGCCGACGCCCGGGGCAACGCCCACGCCTGGGGCAACCTGGGGGTGACCCAGGAGGCCGCGTTCGCGGCCGACCGGGTGATCGTGGTGGCCGAGGAGATCGTGCCGCCCTGGGTGATCGCCAGCGATCCCAACCGCACCCTGATCCCGGGGTTCCGGGTGAGCGCCGTGGTGGAGGCCCGGTGGGGCAGCCACCCCTCCCCGTGCCAGGGGTACACCAACCGGGACCACGGGTTCTACCGGGAGTACCACCGGGCCAGCCGGACCCGGGAGGGATTCGAGGCCTGGCTGGACGAGTGGGTCACCGGCCTGGCCGACCACACCGAGTACGTGGAGCGCCTGCGGGCCGCGGGACGGCTCGAGGCCCTGGCCGTGCGGGACCACGCGTACACCGTGGCCGCGGACTTCGGGTACTGAGCCGGGGAGGACGAACCATGGCCGCCTACACCCCCGGGGAGCTGATGATCGCCCGGGCCGCCCGGGAGATCGGCGACCGGGAGCTCGTGTTCGTGGGGATGCGCCTGCCGCTCCTGGCGTTCCTGCTGGCCCGGTCCACCCACGCGCCCCAGGCCGTGGGGCTGTTCGAGAACGGGGTGCTGCGGGACTCGCCCACCCCGGATCCCCTGATCACCATGAGCGACCCGCCGAACCTCAGGGGCGCGCGCATGTGCATGGGCATGGAGCTGGCCATGGGCCTGCTTCAGGCCGGCCGGGTGGACCTGGGGTTCATCGGCGGGGCCGAGATCGACCGGTACGGGAACCTGAACACCACCGAGGTGGGGCCCGACGGGGCCGTGATCCGGCTGCCCGGCAGCGGGGGCGCCTGCGACATCGCGTGCATGGCCCGCCGCCTGGTGATCGTGATGAAGCACGAGCGCCGCCGGTTCGTGGAGAGGGTGCGCTACGTGACGAGCCCGGGCCACGGCACCGGCCGGACCTGGCGGGAGGCCGCGGGGATCCCCGGGGGCGGCCCGGCGGCGGTGATCACGGACAAGTGCGTGTTCACGTTCCACCCCCGGACCCGGGAGATGGTGGTGGCCTCGGTCCACCCCGGGGTGGACCCCGACGAGGTGCGCGCCCTCACGGGGTGGCCCGTGGTGATCCCGGACCCGGTGCCCCGCACCCCCGAGCCCGGCCCGGAGGACCTGGCCGTGATCCGGCGCTACGACCCCGACGGGTTCTGGAGCCGGTGACAGCGGCCGGGAAGCCCCCTCAGGCCCCTGCGGGCTAGAGACCAGAAACTAGAGACTAGAAACTGGATTTTGGAGCCGCCCGGCCGCCTAGCGGCCTAGCCGCCCAGCGGGCCGAAGGCCCTCGACCGACGACCGAAGTCACATGGAAGCCTCCTATGTGACCGCATGGCGGACCGGAAGACTGAAGGCCGCGGTCCGGGCCGCGTACCGCCGGCTCGCGGCCTGCGACCTGTGCCCCCGCCGGTGCGGGGTGAACCGGCTGCGGGGCGAGCGGGGCGTGTGCCGCACCGGGCTCCACGCCAAGGTGGCCTCGGCCGGCCCCCACTTCGGGGAGGAGCGCCCGCTGGTGGGCCACGGCGGCTCCGGCACCGTGTTCTTCGCCGAGTGCAACCTCCGGTGCCGGTTCTGCCAGAACTGGGACATCTCCCAGCAGGGCGAGGGCTCGGAGACCCCGGTCCACCGCCTGGCCCGGATCTTCCTGTGGATCCAGGGCCGCGGGTGCCACAACCTGAACCTGGTCACCCCCTCCCACGTGGTGCCCCAGATCCTCGCCGCCCTGGGCCTGGCCGCGGCCCGGGGGCTCAGGATCCCCGTGGTGTACAACACCGGCGCCTACGACGCCAAGGCCACCCTGGAGCTCTTGGACGGGGTGGTGGACGTGTACATGCCGGACCTGAAGTGGACCGACCCGGAGGTGGGGGCCCGCCTGGCCGACGCGCCCGACTACTGGGAGGTGGCCCGGGAGGCCGTGGCCGAGATGCACCGGCAGGTGGGGGACCTGGAGATCGACGACCGGGGCCTGGCCGTGCGGGGTCTGCTGGTGCGGCACCTGGTCCTGCCCGGGGGGCTGGCCGGCACCCGCGAGGTGATGGCCTTTCTGGCCGAGCGGATCTCGCCCCGCACCTACGTGAACGTGATGGGCCAGTACCGGCCGGTGGGCGAGGCCCACGCCCTGCCGCCCCTGGACCGCCGGGTCTCCCGGGCCGAGGTGGCCGAGGCGGTCCGCATCGCCCGGGCCGCCGGGATCACCCACCTCGACCGCTGATGCCGAGCTGCGTTCAAACGCAGAGCCGTCGGGGGGCGGGGCAAGGCACCGGACTTACGCCCGGCGCGCCTCGTGCCGGCGGCCACCCACGCAGCAGCACACGGCCAGGCACGCGGCCGTGACCCCCAGGGCCACCCAGGTCAGGGGGGTCCACCGGTCCGGGGTGTAGCCGAAGGCCCACCCCGACACCACCAGGGCCACGGCCACGAGGAGGGCCAGGCCGGAGAACACGCGGCACGGTTTCGACTCCCAGAATCCCATGGCGCTCCCTCCCGGCGGGGCCGGCGGCCACCGCCTTCCATGTAACTTCCGCTAGGACGCTAGGAGGCTGGGAGGCTAGGAGGCTTGAAAACCTCCCGGATTCCCGTTCGTTTTAGGAATCACCATGCCTCTTCGCCTCGACCTCACGGTCTGGGGGCATGGCGCCTGCTGGAGCGCCGGGCGCTCACGCACGATACAAAGCTAGCCCCTTCGGCCCGGAACACAACCCCCCTGCTGCGGCGCCCACGAGGTTCCCATGGAAACCTGGATCAAGACCGTGGCCCAGTACGTGGCCCTGACCGCCGAGACCATGGCCGTCTACTTCATCCTGGCCGGCATCGTCCAGGCCCTGTGGCTGTACGTGCGCGAGGGCCTGCGCCGCGGCGGCGGCCACCGCGTGCTGCTGGCCATGCGCCGGGAGCTGGGCCACAACCTCTCCCTGAGCCTCGAGTTCCTGATCGGGGCCGATGTCATGAAGACCGCCATCTCCCCCTCGTGGCAGGACATCGGGCAGCTGGCCGCGATCGTGGGCATCCGAACGGTGCTGAACTTCTTCCTGCACCACGAGCTGGGCGGGACGGCCGGCGGGGAAGAGGAGACGAAGACATGACAAAGCCCCGGGCGGCCGGGCCGCCCGGGGCTTTTGTTCGTGTATGTGTGTGCGGTGGGAGAGGTCAGCCCCCGCCCAGCAGCGACCAGAGCACGCCGGCGGCGATGGCCGAGCCGATCACCCCGGCCACGTTGGGCCCCATGGCGTGCATCAGCAGGAAGTTGGTGGGGTCCTCCCGGGCCCCCACCATCTGGGCCACCCGGGCGGAGTCGGGCACCGCGCTCACCCCGGCCGCCCCGATCAGGGGGTTGATCTTGTTCTTGGTGAACAGGTTCATGGCCTTGGCGAACAGCACCCCGGCCGCGGTGGCCACGGCGAAGCTGGCCGCACCCAGGGCGAAGATCTTCAGGCTCTGGGGGCTCAGGAACGTCTCGGCCGAGGCGCTCGCCCCCACGCTCACCCCCAGCAGGATGGTCACGGTGTCGATGAACGCCGACTTGGCCGTGTTGGACAGCCGGTCGGTGACCCCGCTCTCCTTGAGCAGGTTGCCGAAGAACAGCATGCCCAGCAGGATCACGGCGCCCGGCGCGATCAGGGTGCAGATCAGGAACGAGGCGATGGGGAACAGGATCCGCTCCAGCCGCGAGGCGCTCTTGGCCGGCGGCATCTTGATCTGCCGTTCCTTCTTGGTGGTCAGCAGGTACATGACCGGGGGTTGGATCACCGGCACCAAGGCCATGTACGAGTAGGCCGCGATGGCCACCGGCGCGATCAGGTGGGGCGCCAGCCGGGAGGCCAGGAAGATCGAGGTGGGCCCGTCGGCCCCGCCGATGATCCCGATCGAGGCCGCCTCGGCCGGGCTGAACCCCAGCCACAGGGCCCCGGCCAGGGTGGCAAAGATGCCGAACTGGGCGGCCGCGCCCAGCATGACCAGGCGGGGGTTGGCGATGAGCGACGAGAAGTCGGTCAGGGCCCCGATGCCCAGGAAGATCAGCGGCGGGTAGAACCCCTTGAGCACCCCCATGTACAGGTAGTCCATCACCGTGGTCGGCCCGGCCGTGCCCGCCATGAACTCCTTGGAGATCAGCTGGAACCCCGGCGGCAGCGGGATGTTGGCGATCAGGATCCCGAACCCGATGGGGATGAGAAGCAGCGGCTCGTAGTGCTTCCGGATCGCCAGGTAGATGAAGGTGCACCCCACCAGGAGCATCACCAGATGCCCCGGGGTGGCGTTCACGAACCCGGTGCCCCCCAGGAACTTGTACAGGAACCCGTCCATCCCTTCCATCAGCCGGCTCCGATCACCACCAGCACCTCACCCACGCCCACGTCCTGGCCCTTGGTCACCTTGACCTCGGCCACCTTGCCGGACACGTGGGTCTTGATCTCGTTCTCCATCTTCATGGCCTCCATGACCACCACCGTGTCCCCCACGTCCACGGTGTCGCCGGCGTCCACCAGGATGTTCAGGATGTGGCCGGGCATGGGGGCCGTGATCACCTCGCCCTCCCCTGCGGGCGCGGCCGGGGCCGGCCCCG
>JAADGT010000095.1 GCA_013152215.1 Deltaproteobacteria bacterium | reverse complement strand
CCGGCGCCAGGGGAGCGGCCGCAGCGCGTGCTCTCACGCGCCGCAGCGGACCGCGCCGAGGCGGCCCCTGCGAGGCCGTTCAGCGAAGGAGGGGCCCCCAGCCCCACCGCCTGGAATGCCACGAGATTTCGGAAACGATACACCAATTTCTAACCCGCCCCGAAAGGGGCCTGACGATGCTCTCGAATCACAGGATGTACCGCGACACGTCCGTGTCGGCCACGATGTCCCGGAGCCGGTCGCGCACGTACTCCCGGTCCACCACCACCTCCCGGTCCGGCAGGTCCGGGGCGGTGAAGCTCAGCTCCTCCAGCACCTTCTCCATGATGGTGTGGAGCCGGCGGGCCCCGATGTTCTCGGTCTTCTCGTTGACCCGGGCGGCCATCTCGGCGATCTCCTCGATGGCGTCGGGCGCGAACGTGAGCTCGATTCCCTCCGTGGTCATCAGGGCCTGGTACTGACGGGTCAGGGCGTTCTGGGGTTCGGTCAGGATCCGGACGAAGTCGTCCCGGCCCAGCGCGTCCAGCTCCACCCGGATCGGGAACCGGCCCTGGAGCTCCGGGATGAGGTCCGAGGGCTTCGACATGTGGAACGCGCCGGCCGCGATGAACAGGATGTGGTCGGTCTTGACCACCCCGTACTTGGTGTGGACGGTGCAGCCCTCCACGATGGGCAGGATGTCGCGCTGCACCCCCTCGCGCGACACGTCCGGCCCCCGGCCTCCCTCCCGGGACGCGATCTTGTCGATCTCGTCGATGAAGATGATGCCGTCGTTCTGGGCCCGCTCCAGGGCCAGCTCGGTCACCCGCTCCTGGTCCACCAGGCGGGCCGCCTCCTGCTCCTTCAGGATCTCGCGGGCCTCGGGCACCTTCATGCTCTTGCGCTTGTGGCGCTTGGGGAACAGGTTGCCCAGCATGTCCTGGAGCTGGATGCCCATCTCCTCCAGGCCCTGGCCGGTGAAGATCTCCATGGCCGGCGCCGGCCCTTGGGCCGCCACCTCCACCTCCACCACCCGGTCGTCCAGGGCCCCGGCCCGGAGCATCTGCCGCAGCCGCTCCCGGGTGGCCGTGTCGCCGGTGTGGCCCGGCAGCAGCAGGTCGAGGATCTTCTCCTCGGCCAGCTCCTCGGCCCGGGCGGCCACCCGGGCTTGCTCCTCCTCCTGCACCATGGCCACGGACACCCGCACCAGGTCGCGAACCATGCTCTCCACGTCGCGGCCCACGTACCCCACCTCGGTGAACTTGCTGGCCTCCACCTTCACGAACGGGGCCCCGGCCAGCCGGGCCAGGCGCCGGGCGATCTCGGTCTTGCCCACGCCCGTGGGCCCGATCATCAGGATGTTCTTGGGGGTGATCTCGTCCCGGAGCGGGTCCGGCACCTGGCGCCGCCGCCAGCGGTTGCGCAGGGCGATGGCCACCGCCTTCTTGGCGCGGTCCTGCCCCACGATGTACCGGTCGAGCTCCGACACCACCTCCCGGGGGGTGAACACGGCCATGACGGGTTAACCTCCCAGCTCTTCGAGCTCCACGGAGTCGTTGGTGTAGATGCAGATCCGGGCCGCCGCCCGCAGCGCCTCGCGGGCGATCTCGGCCGCGCCCAGGGCGGTGTGCTCGTACAGTGCCAGGCCCGCGGCCAGGGCGAACGGCCCGCCCGACCCGATGGCCACCACCCCCTCCTCCGGCTCCACCACGTCGCCGGTGCCCGAGAGGAGGAGGGTCGCCTCCCGGTCGGCCACCAGCAGCATGGCCTCCAGGCGGCGAAGGTACTTGTCGGTGCGCCAGTCCTTGGCCAGCTCAACGGCGGCTCGGTGCAGGCTGCCGCCGTGGGCGTCGAGCTTGCCCTCGAACCGCTCCAGCAGGGTGAAGGCGTCGGCCGTGGCGCCGGCGAACCCCGCCAGGATCTTCCCCTCCCGGAGCTTTCGCACCTTGCGGGCGGTGCGTTTGAGCACCGTGGAGCCGAAGGTGACCTGGCCGTCCCCGGCCATGGCCACCCGGCCGTCGCGGCGCACGCACACGATGGTGGTGCCTCGGATCGTCTCGGTCATGGGTTCCTCGTTCCGCCCGGGTCCCTGTCGCGCCGGGCCCGGGGATGGGCATCGTCGTAGATCCGCATCAACCGCTCGATGCCCACGTGGGTGTACTTTTGGGTCGTGGACAGGCTGCGGTGCCCCAGCAGCTCCTGGATGGCCCGCAGGTCCGCCCCCCCTGCCAGCAGGTGGGTGGCGAAGCTGTGACGCAGCAGGTGCGGGTGCACCCGCCGGGCCAGGGCCGCCCGCTCGATCCACTTGTCGATGATCCGCCGGACGCTCCGGTCGGTCAGGCGGCCTCCCCGGGCGTTCAGGAACACGGGCCCGGCCGGGTCCAGGGGCCGACCGGCCCGGGCCCGGGCCTCCAGGTATGCCTCCAGCGCCCGGACGCAAGGCTCGGTCAGGGGCACCTCCCGCTCCACCCGGCCCTTGCCCCGGATCCGGGCGAGCCCCGCGGCGAGCCGCACGTCCCGTCCGTCCAGCCCCACCAGCTCCGACACGCGCACGCCCGTGCCGTAGAGCGTCTCCAGGATCGCCCGGTCCCGCAGGGCCAGGACTCCCTCGCCGGACACCGCGTCCACCAGGGCGAACGCCTCGTCCACCGACAGCACCCCCGGCAGCCGCCGGGGCTGCTTGGGCGCGGCCACCGACGCGGCCGGGTTCGCGTCCAGGTGCCCCTCGCGCACCAGGTACCGGTAGAACGCCCGGAGCGACGACAGGGCCCGGCCGATGGTGGTGCGGGCCCTGCGGCCGTGGAGCGAGGCCAGGTAGGCGCGGATGTCCGCCGGCTCCACGGCCTGCCACAGGTGCGGCCCCCGACCTTCGATCCGGGCCCGGGCCCACTCGGCGAACCGCCGGAGATCCCCGGCGTAGTTGCGCACCGTGTGGTCCGAGGCGTTTCGTTCGTACCGGAGATGGGTCAGGAACGCCTGCACCCAAGGGTCTTGGGACTCTGCGGGCATCGATCACCCCGACAAAAGGAAAGCCGCTAACATACCACAGGGCCGCAGCGAATGCCGAGGAATCAGGATCCCGAGCGCCCTCGTTCCAACAGCTCGCGGAGTCTGCGCACGGAGGCGTGAATGTCGTCCAGGCGCGCCCGGACCTTCTGGGGATCAATCGTCATGGCCGTAGGCCTCTTTCGCGTAGTGGGCGAGAAACGGGGCCAGATCGTTGTACCGGCAGGCGGCGTCGGCCGTCACCGCGGCGCGGAGGTCCGGATCCCGGTCCAGGAGGAGCTCTCCCTGCAGGGCGCGGAAGCGGAAGATGGGGGGCGCCGTGTTGAGCACGCGTAGATCCACCGGCACCCTCCCCCCTAACGCCCGTTCCACCTCATCTTCGAGCCCTGCTTCGGCCAAGATCCCCGACCCGCGTGCGGTGGCCTGGGAAACGTACACGGCCACGTCCAGATCCCGGGGGACGGCCGCGGGGTCCAGGAACGAGCCGTGGACGTACGCGAACACCACCTCCGGATGCGATTCCAGCACCGAGCGCACCCGGTCGATCATACGCCGCCGCTCCGGCATGGGGATGGCACGCCTCACGGTGCAACCTCCTCCTCCCGATCGGCCCGGCCCAGCACCCCGTGGGCCAGGCGGATATGCCCGACCCGGCTCCAGTGGAGCCCCAGGAGCCGGCAGCCGGCCGCGTCCACGGCCACGGGATCGAACCCGGCCACGATCTTCCCCACCGGCGGGTCGCACGGGGGGCCGCCCAGGTGGAACTCGGCCAGGCCCACGCTCGCGTCCACCAGGGCCAGGTCGGGCGTGAGGTGACTCGCCCACTCGAACACGGCCGCGTGCATCCGGGCGTGGAACCGGCCCTTCTTCCAGCCGCCGGGGTTCCCGTACCTCCCGGGCGGGGCCGCGCCCATCATGTTCTTGAGCGACAGGGTCACTTCGGCCAGGCTGTGGCGCTTGAGCACCGCGGCCGAGATCACGAACGCCCGCGTGAGGACCTCCGGCACCCAGGCTTCGCGGAACACCCGGAACGAGGGGTTCTCCAGCCGAACCGTGGGCGCGGTGTTGAGGTCCACGAGCTCCACGCCGAGCTCCTGGGCGAGGCCCCGGTACCCCAGGGCCTCGAACACCTCTGGGGTCGAGAGCCCGGCGTCCCCGCACCCCTCGGCGATGACCACCCGGGCCCGGGAGTTCCTCCGCACGAACTCCACCAGGGCCGCGGCCGCCTCGACCGGCAGGGTCACGGGGGGCGGGCTCGCGGTGACCAGGTTGGGCTTGATCACCACGAGCTCCTGTCGGGCCAGCACCGCGGCCGCCCCCACCGCCTCCAGGGCGGCCGGCACGCTCACCTCGAAGCTCCGGAACGGTTCCACGCGGACCGGGATCACGGCGCGGCTCCTAGCCCGGCGGCAAAATGGGCGCGTTTCTCCAGAGAGGGAGACCCCATGCCCCCCGGGCTTTGACCGCCGGGTCGGAATCCCGTTGGAAAAGGACAAAGGACAGGAGATCCCAAAAAGCGCTCCACCTGATTGCCCGCGGTAATGCTTCTCCCTGTCTACTGTCATCTGAATTCTGACCCCTGATTCGGCCACGCCCGGCGCTCCGGCAGACCCCATGCCCCCCTTGGGGAGCAGAGAGTAACCGCCGAGCTACTCCTGCTTTTCCGGCACGAGCTCGATCAGGGTCACCTCGGGGGGCGCGAGCACCCGCATGGGCGGCCCCCAGGTGCCGGTGCCCCGGCTCGCGTACAGGCGGCCTCCTTCCGGCAGGGCGTACAGGCCGTGCTGCATAGGGTACGCCATTTTCGTGAACAGGCGGAACGGAAAGATCTGGCCCAGGTGGGTGTGGCCCGAGAGCTGAAGCTCGAACCGCCCCCCGGCACCGGGAACCACCGTGGGCCGGTGCTTCAAGAGGAGCACGAACCTTCCCGCGGGGATTCGGGCGAACAGCCGCTCCGGGTCGGGCCGGGGACCCGGGGCGTGCTCGTCGTCCACCCCCATCACGACGAGGTCCGGCCCCACCGGCACGGCCTCGTTGCGAAGCACCCGGAAGCCCCCCTTCTCCAAGAACGCCAGGCTTTGGCCCAGCCCGGCGTACACCTCGTGGTTCCCCACCACGGCGAACTTGCCCAGGGGCGGAGTGAACGAGGCCCACGAGCGGCTCATATCGTCCAGGTGGTCGATCTGGGCGTCCACCAGGTCGCCCGTGGCCACCAGCAGGTCGGGCCCGAGGGCCTCCGCCGTACGGAGCACCCGGTGCAGGGTCCGGCTCCGCAGCAGGAGGCCCAGGTGAAGGTCCGACACCTGGACGATGCGCACGGGTCGGGAGAGCTTGGTCGATGCGATCCGGACGCGCTCCACGCGGAGGCGGGTGGCCTCCCACGCGCCGTACCCCCCCAGGACCACCACCCCGGCCAGGATGGCCCAGGCCACGGCCGGGGTCCGAAGCCGCAGGGGCTCGGTGGCCAGGAGGGCGCCGAGGCCGGAGGCCAGCATCTGCCCCACCCCCAGCACCACCGCCGGCCAGAAGGCCAGGAACACCAGCCCGAGCCAGGTGTAGGTGGCCCAGGCCAGGGGCCGGGCCACGGCCTCCAGGCCCGCCCGGTCCAGGAGCCGCACGGCCACCGGCGCCGCGATCATGGCGGCCATCCAGGCGACCGCCGCGGCCCCGA
>JAADGT010000081.1:2500-8167 GCA_013152215.1 Deltaproteobacteria bacterium | reverse complement strand
CCGCCTCGGCGCGGTCCGCTGCGGCGCGTCAGCGCTCGCGCCGGGCGGCCCGGGCTGCTCGGCCGTCGCGCTTCGTCGGAGCCCCCAGCCCCACCGCCGAAATGGATATACTTTTTTGCGGAACGGAACACTAGCTGCCTAGCCGCCCAGCGGGCCGAAGCCCCCAAACCGACGACCAACGACTGACGACCAACGACCGAAGTTATTGGGAACCCACCAACTGCCCCAAACCTTCCGGGCGACGGGCCGGGTGCTCCGGCCGTCTTCCGGTCGACAGGAGGAGACGATGTCAACGGAACGCCGGCAGGCCGTGGAGCTTGCCATCGGACAGATCGAGAAACAGTTCGGCAAGGGCGCCATCATGCGGCTGGGCGAGGCAGGGCCGACCCGGGGCATCGACGCGATCCCCTCCGGGGCCCTCTCCCTCGACGTGGCGCTGGGCGTGGGCGGGTACCCCCGCGGCCGGGTGGTGGAGATCTTCGGCCCGGAGTCCTCGGGCAAGACGACCCTGGCGCTCCACGCCGTGGCCGAGGCCCAGAAGAAAGGAGGCATCGCCGCGTTCATCGACGCCGAGCACGCCCTGGACGTGAGCTACGCGCGCCGGCTCGGCGTGAACGTGGACGACCTGCTGGTGAGCCAGCCCGACACCGGCGAGCAGGCGCTCGAGATCACCGAACTGCTGGTGCGCTCGAACGCCGTGGACGTGGTGGTGGTGGACTCGGTGGCGGCCTTGGTCCCCCGCGCCGAGATCGAGGGGGAGATGGGTGACAGCCATGTGGGTCTGCAGGCCCGGCTCATGAGTCAGGCCCTGCGCAAGCTCACGGCCACCATCTCCAAGACCCGGACGCTCGTGATCTTCATCAACCAGATCCGGATGAAGATCGGGGTGATGTTCGGCAACCCCGAGACCACCACCGGCGGGAACGCGCTGAAGTTCTACTCGTCGGTACGGCTCGACGTGCGGCGGGTGGGGGCCATCAAGGACGCCGACCAGGTGGTGGGCAACCGGACCCGAGTCACGGTGGTCAAGAACAAGGTGGCCCCCCCGTTCCGGAGGGCCGAGTTCGACATCCTGTACAACGAGGGCGTGAGCCGCACGGGGGACCTGCTGGACCTGGCCGTGGACCAGGGGGTGGTGGACAAGCGGGGAGCCTGGTACACCTACGGCGAGACCCGGATCGGCCAGGGCCGGGAGAACGCCCGCCGGTTCCTCAAGGAGAACCCCGACATCCTGGCCGAGATCGAGCGGACCGTTCGGGAGAAGCTGGATCTTCCCACCCCGGACGAAACGGCTGCCGAAGCATAAGGGACGACCCATGGACCTCAACCGTGTGCTGGAAGTGGCCGTGCGGGCCCGAGCCTCGGACATCCATCTGAAGGCCGGGCTCCCCCCCATCTTCCGCAGGGACAGCCAGCTCTATCCCTACAAGGAGGCCGGTCGCCTCACGCCCGAGGTGCTCCACAAGCTCGCGTTCGACATCATGACCCCGGCCCAGCGGGAGACCTTCGAGCACCGGCACGAGGTGGACATGGGGTATGGCGTCCCGGGGCTGGGCCGGTTCCGGGTGAACGTGTTCCAGCAGCGGGGCACCGTGGGCATGGTGTTCCGGGTGATCCCCACCGAGATCCGGTCGATCCGGGACCTTCTGCTGCCCAAGGCCGTGGAGGAGCTGGCCATGGAGCCCCGGGGCCTGATCCTGGTGACCGGGACCACCGGCTCGGGGAAGTCCACCACCCTGGCCTCGATGATCGACTACATCAACCAGAAGAAGACCTGCCACATCATCACCATCGAGGACCCCATCGAGTTCCTCCACCGCGACAAGAAGTCGATCATCAACCAGCGGGAGGTGGGGTTCGACACCCTGAGCTTCGCCGGCGCCCTCAAGAGCGCCCTGCGTCAGGACCCGGACGTGGTGCTGGTTGGGGAGATGCGGGACTTCGAGACCATCGAGACGGCCCTGGTGGCGGCCGAGACCGGGCACCTGGTGCTCTCCACCCTCCACACCGTGGACGCGGCCGAGACGATCCACCGGATCATCTCGGTGTTCCCCCCGTACCAGCAGAAACAGGTGCGGCTCCAGCTGGCCAGCATCCTCAAGGGCGTGATCAGCCAGCGGCTCGTGACCCGGGCCGACGGAAAGGGCCGGGTGCCGGCCGTGGAGGTGCTGGTGTCCACGGCCCGGGTACGCGAGTGCATCGAAATCCCGGAGAAGACCAAGGAGATCCGCACCGCCATCGCGGAGGGGTTCACCACCTACGGCATGCAGACCTTCGACCAGTCGCTGATGGGGCTTCTCAAGAAGAACCTCATCACGTATAAGGAGGCGCTGCGCCAGTCCTCGAACCCGGACGACTTCGCCCTGAAGATGTCGGGCATCCAGTCCACCAGCGACACCCGGTGGGGCGGGGCCGACGAGGGGCAGGAAAACGGCGGGATGAAGATCGAGCGGTTCTAGGCGGCTGGAAAGCTGGAAAGCTAGGAGGCTGGGAGGCTGGAAGCTCCTGCCCCATCGAGGGTTTGGCGGCGGTTCGGGGAAGCGGCCCGGCCGCCTAGCAGCCCAGCGGGCCGAAAGGCCCCAGACCGGCGACCGACGACTGACGACCAACGACACGAAGTTACACGGAAGCCCGCCCTCCAAGCCCTTGCGGGCTCCCCACCGGGGCCGGTTCGATGTGAACCAGAAATCAACGACGTAGTGACCAATACCCGAGGTTTCTCCATGACCGGAAACGAGATCCGCAAAGCGTTCCTCGACTACTTCGCCTCCAAGGGTCACCGGGTGGTGGAGAGCTCCCCCCTGGTGCCCCAGAACGACCCCACGCTGCTCTTTACCAACGCGGGCATGGTCCAGTTCAAGGACGTGTTCACCGGTCAGGAGCGGCGCGAGTACAACAGGGCCACCACCTGCCAGAAGTGTCTGCGGGTCTCGGGCAAGCACAACGACCTGGAGAACGTGGGCCGCACGGCCCGGCACCACACGTTCTTCGAGATGCTGGGGAACTTCTCGTTCGGCGACTACTTCAAGCGCGACGCGATCCGGTTCGCTTGGGAGTTCCTGACCGAGCGCATGGGGCTCGATCCGGACCGCCTTTGGGTGACCATCTACGAGGAGGACGACGAGGCCCGGGACCTGTGGCTGGCCGAGACGCCGGTGCCGGCCGAGCGGATCGTCCGGTGCGGTGCCAAGGACAACTTCTGGGCCATGGGCGACACCGGCCCCTGCGGCCCGTGCAGCGAGATCCACTTCGACCAGGGGCCCGGCATCTACCCCTGCCCCGACCCGGACCGATGCGGCCCGGAGTGCGACTGCGACCGGTTCCTGGAGCTGTGGAACCTGGTGTTCATGCAGTTTGAGCGGGCGGCCGACGGAACGATGACCCCCCTGCCCAAGCCCTCCATCGACACCGGCATGGGGCTGGAGCGGGTCACGGCCGTGGTCCAGAAGGTGCACTCCAACTACGACACCGACCTGTTCCGGCCCATCATCGAGTTCACGGCCGAGCTGGCCGGAGTTCGCTACGGCCAAGGGGGGGAGAGCGACGTGAGCCTCCGGGTGGTGGCCGACCACATCCGCGCCACCACCTTCCTGATCGCCGACGGCGTGCTGCCCTCCAACGAGGGCCGGGGGTACGTGCTGCGGCGGATCATGCGCCGGGCCATGCGCCACGGCCGGATGCTGGGGTTCGAGGACCCGTTCTTCCACCGGGTGTCCGGCATGGTGATCGACCGGATGGAGGAGGCCTACCCGGAGCTTTCGGACAAACGGGAGTACATCGCCAAGGTGATCCTCCACGAGGAGGAGCGGTTCTCCCGGACCCTGGACCGGGGGCTCCAGATCCTGGAGGAGGAGGTGGCCCGGCTCGAGGACCGAGGAGAGAAGGTGATCCCCGGCGACGTGGTGTTCCGGCTGTACGACACCTACGGCTTCCCCGTGGACCTCACCGCGGACATCGTGCGGGACCGGGGGTTCACCCTGGACGAAGCCGGGTTCGAGACCGAGATGGAGGCCCAGCGGGAGAAGGCCCGGGCCGCGTGGAAGGGCTCGGGCGAGGAGGCCGTGGCTGAGGCCTACCGGGAGCTGCGGGCTGCGGGTGTGTCCTGCCGGTTCGTGGGGTACGAGCGGCTCGAGGCCGACACCACCGTGGCGGCCCTGGTCCGGGACGGGGCCCGGGCGGTCGAGGCCCGGGAGGGGGAGGCCGTGGAGCTGGTGCTCGCGGAGACCCCCTTCTACGGAGAGAGCGGCGGCCAGGTGGGCGACGCCGGAAGCGTGGAGGGCGAGGGGTTCCTCGTACGGGTGGAGAACGCCACGAAACCCTTTCCCGACCTGATCGTGCTCCACGGCACGGTGGTCCGGGGGAAAGTACGGGAGGGGGACCGGGCCGTGGGCCGGGTGGAGGCCGGGGCCCGGTTCGCCACGGCCCAGAACCACTCGGCCACGCACCTGCTGCACGCGGCCCTGCGCCAGGTGTTGGGCGACCACGTGAAGCAGGCCGGTTCGCTGGTGGCGCCGGACCGGCTCCGGTTCGACTTCACCCACTTCGCGCCGATGACCCCCGAGGAGATCCGCGAGGTGGAGCGCCGGGTGAACCGGTGGGTCCAGGCCAACCACCCCGTTGCCGTGGCCGAGGAGTCGTTCGACGAGGCCCGGCGCCAGGGGGTGACCGCGCTGTTCGGCGAGAAGTACGGCGACGTGGTGCGGGTGGTGCGCATGGGCGAGGTGTCGGCCGAGCTGTGCGGGGGCACCCACGCCTCGCGCACCGGGGACATCGGGTTCTTCAAGATCCTGTCCGAGGGAGGCGTGGCGGCCGGCGTGCGCCGGATCGAGGCGGCCACGGGCGACCGGGCCCTGGAGTGGGCCTTCGGCGTGGAGGACGCCCTGCGAGAGGCGGCGGGCCTGCTCCGGTCCAAGCCGGAGGAGGTGCCGGACAAGGTCCGCCGCACCCTGGAGCGGACCAAGGAGCTCGAGCGGGAGATCTCGTCGCTTCGCAGCCAGATGGCGGGGGGCGCGGCCCGGGACGTGATCGGCCAGGCCCGGGAGGTGGACGGCGTCAAGGTGCTGTCCACCCGGGTGCCGGCCGCCGACCCCAAGGCGCTGCGGGAGTTCGCCGACGGCCTCCGGGACCGCATCCGGTCGGGGGTGGTGGTGCTGGGCGCCGAGGCCGGGGGCAAGGCCCTCCTGCTGGTGGCCGTGACCAAGGATCTGACCGGGCGCATCCGGGCGGGCGACCTGATCAAGCCCCTGGCCCAGCGGGTCGGCGGCCGGGGCGGAGGCAAGCCCGAGCTGGCCCAGGCCGGGGGGCCCGACCCCTCGGGCCTGGACAACGCCCTGGACGCGGCTTACGAAGAGGCCGCCAGGCTCCTGGGAGCAGGTTGACCCGGAGGCTGTGAGGGCACACTTCTCGGTATTAACCCGGCGACAACCTAGGCGCGCTTCATGGGAGGACGGGGCAAGGGCCTGCTTGCGGCCGTTGAACGACCGACCATCGAAGTCGCGGTTGACAACCTACGGAGACGGGGGCACCTTAGAAGCTCCATCAGGCCCCTTTGGGGGCCGTACAACCGGAAGGGTATCAACCTGGCGGCAAAATAGGCGCGGCACCTCGGAGGGCGGGACAAGGGACCTGCCTCCGGCCGGGCGCGAAGCCGGGCATCGAGATTCGCCG
>JAADGT010000081.1:0-2436 GCA_013152215.1 Deltaproteobacteria bacterium | reverse complement strand
CGACCGTCAGAGGCGCTGCGCGGCGAGCTAAGGGGCCGCACCCGGCTCTCCGGCAGGTCCCTTGTCCCCTCCGAGCAGGGAGCGATAGCGCGTGTTTATCCGCCGGGTTAATAACTTTTGTTGGTCCGTTCTCATTGCCGGCGGCAGGTCCCTGGCCCCGAGACCGTAAAGTGACGTCAAAGAGGCGCGGTCGCGCTTGGAATGCTGGGAGATCACGGAGTTTTCAAGCCTTCTAGCCTCCTGGCCTTCCAGCCTTCTAGCTTCCCCGCCTTCCAGCCGAGAGGAGACCGCCATGCTCGACATGCTTCGGAAAGCCACCCTGGCCGGGATCGGTATGCTCACCCTCACGGAGGAACGGGCCCGCAAGCTCGTGGACGAGCTGGTGGAGCAGGGCCGGATGAGCCAGGAGGAGGGGGAGAGCATCGTCAAGGAGATCCTGACCAAGGCCGAGGCCTCCCGGGAGGAGTGGGAGGCCCGGATCCGGGACCTGATCCAGGAGGCGTTTCGCAAGATGGACCTGGTGCCCCGCAAGGACCTGGAGCTCGTGGAGGAGCAGCTCCGGGCCCTGGAGCGCCGGGTGGCCGACCTGGAGCGGCGCGAGCGCGACCGGGAGGAGGAGGTGCCCACCATGTGAGGCGCCGGGGCGACAGCAGGGATCGGGGCCGGTCGCCGAAGCGGCCGGCCCCTTTACTTTGTCCCCTCCTTCCCGTACCCTACGCGGTCCCCAATCCCACCCGAAGAGAGGCCCCATGGAGTTTCCCCACGCCGTGGCCCGCGAGGCCGCGCGGCGACGCACCTTTGCGATCATCTCCCACCCCGACGCCGGAAAGACCACCCTCACCGAGAAGTTCCTGCTCTACGGCGGCGCCATCCACCTGGCCGGGGCCGTCAAGGCCCGGCGGGCGGCCCGCCACGCCACCTCGGACTGGATGGAGCTGGAGAAGAAGCGGGGCATCTCGGTCACCTCGAGCGTGCTCCAGTTCGAGTACGCCGGCCACCGGGTGAACCTGCTCGACACCCCGGGCCACCAGGACTTCTCCGAGGACACCTACCGCACCCTCACGGCGGCCGACTCGGCCGTGATGCTGATCGACTGCGCCAAGGGGGTGGAGGCCCAGACCCGCAAGCTGTTCCAGGTGTGCCGGATGCGGGGCATCCCCATCTTCACCTTCGTGAACAAGCTCGACCGCGAGGGCCGGCCGCCCCTGGACCTGCTGACCGAGATCGAGGACGTGCTGGGCATCGCCGCCTGTCCGGTCACCTGGCCCCTGGGCATGGGCAAGCGGTTCCGGGGGGTGTACGACCTGCGGGCCCGCAAGGTCCTGCTGTTCGAGGGCGGCGACCACGGCCAACGGCGCACCGAGGCCCGGGTGACCGGGGCCGACGACCCGGCCATCGCGGACCTGCTGGACCCCCACGACCTGGCCGCGTTCCGCGAGGAGGTGGAGCTCTTGGAGGGCGCGGGCGAGGAGCTCGACCTGGACCGGGTGCGGGCCGGCCAGCTCACCCCGGTGTACTTCGGCAGCGCGGTCACGAACTTCGGGGTGGAGCCGTTCCTGCGGGACTTCCTGGAGATGGCCCCGGCGCCGGGCCCCCGGGAGTCCACGGCCGGGCCGGTGGGCCCCGACGAGGAGCGGTTCTCCGGGTTCGTCTTCAAGATCCAGGCGAACATGGACCCCCAGCACCGGGACCGGGTGGCGTTCGTCCGGGTGGTGTCGGGCCGGTTCCGGCGGGGCATGAAGGTGCGCCATCCCCGGTTGGGACGGGATGTGACCCTGGCCCTCCCGCTCCAGTTCATGGCCCAGGAGCGGGTGGTGATCGACGAGGCGTTTCCGGGTGACGTGGTGGGCATCCACGACCGGGGCACCCTGCACATCGGCGACACCCTGAGCGAGATCCCGGACCTCCGGTTCGAGGGGGTGCCCCACTTCTCTCCGGAGCACTTTGCCCGGGTGCGGGTGAAGAACGCGCTCAAGTCGAAGCAGCTCAACAAGGGGCTGGAGCAGCTCGCCCAGGAGGGGGCGATCCAGGTGTTCCGGCACCCCATGGGCGACAAGGACCCGATCGTGGGGGCCGTGGGCGTGCTCCAGTTCGACGTGCTCCGGTACCGGCTGGAGGCGGAGTACGGGGTCACCGTGACCCTGGAGCCGATGCCGTTCCAGGTGGCCCGGTGGGTGGAGGGGGAGGGGCTCGACCCGGCCGCCGTCGACCGGGACCCCAGCACCCTGTGGTGCGAGGACCGGCAGGGCCGGCCCGTGATCCTGTTCAAGAGCGCCTGGGCGTTCGAGTGGCTGGCCGAGCGGGCCGAAGGGGTCACCTTCCGGGAGACCGCGTGACCGTCGGCCGGCTCATGCCAAGTTGCGGTCAAAGCTACAGGCCCCCTGAACCGGCTGGGCAAGGGGTCTGCCGGAGCGCCGGGCGCGGCCCCTTGCCCAG
>JAADGT010000211.1:9280-13934 GCA_013152215.1 Deltaproteobacteria bacterium | reverse complement strand
GGTGGGGGGGGCGACCCTGGTGCAGCGCCGGCCACGGATCTACCAGGAGGTGGAGGGGCGTGAGGTGTCGGTGGCGGGGGGCTTTCGGGACCTGGGGCGGGACGGGGAGGGGCGGCCCACCTATGGGTTCGAGGTGGGTCCGTACGACCGGAGCCGGCCCCTGGTGATCGACCCGGTGCTGGCGTACGCGAGCTACCTTGGGGGCAGCGGGGAGGACGGTGCCTACGCGGCCGCGGTGGACGGTGCGGGCCACCTCTACGTGGCGGGGAACACGGTATCTGGGGACTTCCCGGTGAAGCCCGACGTACCGTGCGTGGTGGGGGTGACCTGCGCGGCCCAACTGACTCTCCACGGACCGACGGACGCCTTTGTGGTGAAGCTCGATCCCGACGGCAACCTGGTCTACGCCACCTACCTGGGGGGCAGCGGCTACGAGGAGGCCTATGCCGTGGCGGTGGACGGTGCCGGGAACGTGTACGTGGCCGGGTCGACGACCTCGGACAACTTCCCCACCACAACGACGGCCGTGCAGACGGACTACAAGGGCATGAATGACGCCTTCGTGGCGAAGCTGAACCCTGGGGGCACGGCGCTTGTCTACGCCACCTACCTGGGGGGCAGGAGGAACGAATGGACCTTTGCCGTGGCGGTGGACGGGGCAGGGAACGCGTACGTGGCCGGGTGGACGGATTCGGATAATTTCCCCACCACAACGACGGCGGTGCAGCCGGACTACAAGGGCGGGAATGACGGCTTCGTGGCGAAGCTGAACGCTGGGGGCACGGCGCTGGAGTACGCCACCTACCTGGGGGGTAGGTGGGGGGACCAGGCCCATGCCGTGGCGGTGGACGGTGCGGGGAACGCGTACGTGGCCGGGTGGACGGAGTCGGACAACTTCCCCACCACGGCGTCTGCCGTCCAGCCGTACTACGGAGGCGGCGTGGGGGACGGCTTCGTGGCGAAGCTGAACGCTGGGGGCACGGCCCTCGAGTACGCCACCTACTTGGGGGGCCGTTATGAGGACATGGCCAATGCCGTGGCGGTGGACGATGCGGGGAACGCGTACGTGGCCGGGTGGACGGAGTCGGATACTTTCCCCACCACGGCGTCGGCCGTCCAGCCGGGCTTCGGGGGCGTGAGAGACGCTTTCGTGGCGAAGCTGAACGCTGGGGGCACGGCGCTGGAGTACGCCACCTACCTGGGGGGTAGGTGGGGGGACGAGGCCTGGGCCGTGGCGGTGGACGGTGCCGGGAACGTGTACGTGGCCGGGTGGACGACCTCGGACAACTTCCCCACCACGGCGTCGGCCGTGCAGCCGGACCCTAGCGGCATGGAGGACGCTTTCGTGGCGAAGCTGAACCCTGGGGGCACGGTCCTCGAGTACGCTACCTACCTGGGGGGCAGCGGGGGGGATGACGAGGTCTGGGCCGTGGCGGTGGACGGTGGCGGAAACGTTTACGTGGCCGGGTGGACGAGCTCAAGCGACTTCCTCGCCTCCACAGGGGCGGCCGTGGCCAGGGGCTTCGCGGGCGTGGGAGACGCCTTCATGGTGAAGCTGTCCGAGCCGCCGCCACCGGCGACGAAGGAGGCGTTTCCGGTGGCCTTCACGTGGGCGGTGGAGGAGCGGCCGGCGGTGGCGTACAACAGCCGGTGGGGTGAGTTTTTGGTGGCGTACCTGGAGCAGCAGGGGGACGGCCACTGGGAGGTGCGGGTGCGGCGGTTTGGGCTGGACGGCACCCCGAAGGGGCCGCCGATCGACCCGTTCGACACGGGGATTCACCGGGCCGTGGCGCGGCCGGACATCGCCTACAGCCCGGGGAGCAACACCTACCTGGTGGCGGCGGCCGAGCGGCGCAGCGGTGGGGCCTACAACGGGACCCACGAGCGGGTGTTCGTGCGGGAGCTGAACGCCGACGGGACGCCCCGGGGGGGGCCGTCGGCCTTGTTCGACGACGGCGTTTCGGAGAGCTATATGGGGAACATCGAGGTGGGGGAGTCGGTGGTGCGGGTGGTGCACAACACGCTTCGGGACGAGTTCCTGGTGACGTACCAGCGCACCAAGCGGGTGAACGACCCGGTTCTCGGCTGGCAGAAGTCGAACCAGGTGGTGGCGCAACGGGTGAAGGAGGGCTTTCCGGTCGGCCCCGAGGTGGTGCTGCTGAGCATCGGGCCTTCGGGCTTCACCGGCCACGCGGTGGCGTACGCGCCGCTGGGGGGGACCACGCCGGCGGGCGGGCAGTACCTTTTCGGGGCGTCGCCGCGGTTCAACACGTTCGGTCTGCAGATGCTCGACGCGGACGCGAACCCGATCTGGGGGGGCAGCGTGGGCATCGAAACGGGGGATCCGGACGGGGGTGAGAGCTTTCTGGACATCGCCTACGGGAGAGTGCAGGGGAAGGACCGGTTTTTGGTGGTGTGGTGGGACCGGGACAACTGCGCGCCCACGGCGTACGGGACCTGCCCGGACATCCGGGACCAGTGGACGGGGGTGTGGGGGAACTACGTGGACCCGGAGAACCTGGACTTTCCAGACAAGGCGTTCCCCATCTCAAAGATCTGGAACCACTGGCCGGATGCGGCGGGTGAGCAAGCGGTGCGGGTGGCGTACGACCGGAAGTCCGAGGCCTTTTTCGTGGTGTGGCGGGAGCTGCCCTTCCCGGACTCCATGAACGACGAGGACCGGTCGCATATCCGGGGTGCGTGGATCGACTACTACGTGGACCCCACCACGGCCACCTTCCCACCGGACCCGCACGACAACCTGCGGATCTCGCCGGTGAGCGGAGACTGCCCCCTCGACCCACCGCCGGCGTGGCCGTTCCAAGATACCTGCCCGAGCCAGGAAGACCCGACCTACCCGGACGTGGACGCGATCGACGGTGTGGGAGCGGTGGTGGTGTGGCAGCAGAAGTACTACCTGTCGCCGACGGACCACGACATCAAGGGGGCGATGTTCCTGATCGATGCGCCGCCGAACGACACCAAAACAGACCCGAAGGCGCTGGTGCTGGTGTGGGGGGACACCGTGAGCCTTCTGGGGGCGACGGCCGACGGGACGGCGAGCTGCGGGGACAGCAACGAAGAGCCGGACGTGTGGTTCACGTACACGGCGCCCGCGAGCGGGACGCTGCACGTGAACACGTGCGGGACGCGGGACCAGTGGGGCCCGGACACGGGGACCGACACGGTGCTGTCCATCCACGCCCCCGAGGACGGGAGCGAGCTGGCCGGGATGTGCAACGACGACGTGGGAGGAGGGAACGACCCGGAGGCGTGCGGAGGGGCTCTGACGCGGGACTCGGCATTGGCCGTGAACCTGTTGGCAGGGGAATCGGTGCTGGTGCGGGTGTCGCGGTACGGTGGGAGCAGCGGGGGGTCTGTGCTGCTCAACAGCACGTTCGACGTGCTGCCGGACGGGGACGGGGACGGAGTGCCGGACGACGGGGACTTCTCGGGGACGGTGGGAGACCACCCGTGCGGGGGTGGGGCGGTGCTGGGGTGCGACGACAACTGCGTGGGGGTGGCGAACGCGAACCAGCAGGACACGGACGGGGACGGCATGGGGGACGCGTGCGACGGGGACGACGACGGGGACGGGATCGAAGACGGAGTGGAAGTGTCCGGAGGGACCGACCCGTTGGACGCGGACACGGACGACGACGGATTGCGGGACGGGAGCGAGGACCGGAACGGGAACGGGCGAGTGGACGCGGGGGAGACGGACCCGAGATTGGCGGACACGGACGGAGACGGGCTGAAGGACGGGACGGAAGTGGGGCTGGTGGCGCCGGAGGACCCGGGAGCGACGGACCTGGGGGCGGGGAACTTCGTGGCAGACCAGGATCCCTCGACCACGACAGACCCCACCGACGCGGACACGGACGGGGACGGGATACCGGACGGCACAGAGGACGCCAACCGCAACGGGCGAGTGGACTACGGAGAGGGGGACCCGGGGGCGCCTGGGCCGCCGGCGGAGGTGACAGTGGAGATACCGCTGCAAGCGGGATGGAACCTGATGTCGATCCCGCTGGCGGTGTCGTGGGAGACGGGGGGTGACCCTGGGGTGGCGCTTCCGAGCGGAGCGGTGCACGAAGGGGTTTTGGGGCTGGATGAAGTGTTTTCGAGCATCGCGGGGAAGTACGAACTGGTGCGGGGGTTCGACGCGCAGGGGGCGCACACGTACGACCCCGAGCTGCCTGTGTACTTCAACGACCTGAAGTACGTGGCGGGGGGGTACGGGTACTGGATCAAGATGAAGACGGGAGGGGTGCTGCGGTTGAAGGGGAAGCCGCTGGACGCCACGGCGAGGCTGAGCCTGGGAGGGGGCTGGAGCCTTGTGGGGTACTGGGGAGGAGACGTGCGGCACGTGGGGGCGACGCCACCGACGGTGGAGTTTGTGGAGGGGGTAGGGTTTTCGCAGGTGGGCTCGATCTCGGAGATCCTGAGGAGCCTGGGGACGTCGCTGGAGCTGGTGCGGGGGTTCGACGCTCAGGGGGCGCACACGTACGACCCCGGGTTGCCTGGGTACTTCAACGACCTGAAGTACATGGGCCCAGGGTACGGGTACTGGCTGAAGTTGTCGAACGCCGCCACGCTCGACTACGACGTGCCATGAGGGGGGGAGACCCCCGGGGCGTCAGGACAAAAACGC
>JAADGT010000211.1:0-9216 GCA_013152215.1 Deltaproteobacteria bacterium | reverse complement strand
CGTCCTCATTGGATGCGGTCGTTTTCTCCGGGGGGGCCTGGGTCGCCTTGAGCAAGGCGCGGGCGGCGTCGAGGTAGGTCTTGGGCATCTTGTACACCGGGCCGTCGGAGCCGGCCCGGGCGTACACGGCCCCGTCCTTTTCCGCGACCACCAGCTCCTGGACCTTGTCGCCGGTGTGGGTCAGGGTGGCGGTGTAGGCCGGCTGTTCGAGGCCGTATTGGGAGGGGGCGCCGGGGGACCCGATCACCTCGTCGGCCCGGGTGGTCTCGAAGGCGCGCAGCAGGGCGTCCAGCTTCTTGCGCTCGTCGTCCGAGATCTCGGCGCCGCTCCGCTTCCACTTGCCGGCGGCCTTCTCGTAGAGCAGGGTCTGGCCGTCAATGGCGAGCTCGAGCTTCTTCACCTTCCACACTTTGGTGAGCACGGGCTTGGTGCGCCGCAGCTTCTCGGGGTCCACCCGGAATGCCTGATACACGTCCTTGTTGATCGTGAACAGCGCGTTTCGGCCGCTGGTGCGGGCCCAGACCTGGCCGTCCACCTCGGCCATCTCCACCACCACCGGGTCGGCCTGGCCCTCCTGCTTGAGCTCCACCCGGACTCCCTTGGCCAGCTTCTCGTCGGCCTCATCCTCCTTGGATGGGTCCAGGAACCGGTTGATCCGGGCCCAGCGGAGCTTGTCGGTGACCTTGTCGGCCTCGTCCGGGTCGGCCTCGGCCTGGAACGGCTCCTCCAGGTACCAGCGCTCGTCCTTCTTGACCAGGCGCACCACGGGCCCCTCGGCCGGCCGGATGGTGACCCCTTCGAGCCGGGTCCAGGAGAACGACTCCAGCACGTCCTTGTTGCGCAGGTCCGAGACGTCCTTGAGGAACCCGGACAGGGCGTAGTTCTGGACCACGTGCACCGGCCCATCGCCCACCCGGACGAACCGGGCGTCGCCCACCGGGTTCTTGGCGCCCACGGCCAGGTTGATCTCGGCCCCCTTGGTCCGGATCACGGCCTCGGGCTCCTTCAGGCCGAACGGCTCCAGGTCGGCGTCGGCCGGGGCCACCTCCTTCTTGGCCTTCATGTTCTTGAGGTCCGACAGCAGGGTGCGCACCCGGCCGTCGTCGGCCCGGTCCTCCACCGGCTCGACCAGGAACCACTTGTCGTCCTCGCCCTTCTTGACCCTGGCGGTCTTGCCGCCCCGCTCGATCACCAGCTCGGTGATCTTGTCCGTGTCCAGGTCCGGAAACAGCAGCCCCTCCTTCTTCTCGGCCTCCTGCTTCGCCTCGTACCGGGGCTGGTCCACGAAGTATAGGTACGCGGCCAGGGCCGCGAAGATGCCGATCACGATCCAGGTGCTCTTGAAGCGCATGGCGGATCCCCTCGACAGCTGGAAGGCTGGAAAGCTAGAAAGCTAGAAGGCTGGGAGGCTAGGAGCCCCCCTCTCCCCCCGAGGGGAGAGGGGGCTGGTTCTGTTCGCCCGTCTTCCGACGCTCGCCCCCTGGACTACAGGTTCCGGCGGCGCCACCAGATCCCCAGGCCGGCCAGCACCAGGGCCGCGGGGCCCACCACCACGCTGGCGTAGAACAGGGTGGCCGCCTGGGCCCGGCTCAGCACCAGGGGCTGGGGCTTGGTGTCCTTGGGCCGGATCGAGATCAGGTCCTCCTCCTTGGCCAGGTAGCTGACCATGTTCTGGAACAGGTCGCCGTTGCCGGAGAAGTTGAAGTAGGTGTTGTCCGCGAAGTCCGAGTCGCCCACGATCAGGAGCTGGGACTCGGCCTGGTCGTCTCCCTGGCCCTCGGACTTTTCGAGCAGCGCGGCCAGGGTGAGCGGGCCCCGGTAGTCCTGGCCCGGGTCGAACGAGGCCTTGGGGTTCGACAGATCGGTCTCGCCCCAGGCCTGGCTCGAGGTCCGGGCGATCGGCTGGAACCGGACCCCTTCGGGCAGGCTCTTGGCCCGGTCGATGCTCCGAGCCATCGGCAGGAACGTGGCCAGCCGGAAGTCCCGGGTGATCTCGTGGTTCGGGTACTCGGTGATGATCGGCGTGGTGTAGGAGCCGCCGAACAGCCGGCTCATGGTGTCGATGACCACGTCGTCCCGGAGCTTGGCGCCCCAGGCCTCGAGCATGGGCTCCAGACCGGTCTCCACCTGCGGATCCAGCAGCACCATCACCTTGCCGCCGCCGTCCAGGTAGGTGCGGATCGCCTCGATCTCCTTGTCGAGGAACGGTTTGGTGGGCCCGGCCACCACCAACACGTCGCAGTCCTTGGGAACCTCGCCCTCCTTCAGGAGGAGCAGCTCCTTGACCGCGAACCCCTGGTCCTCCAGGGCCTTCTTGGCCTCGCGGTAGCCGGAGCGTTGGGTGTCCTCGATGGAGTGCTCGCCGTGGCCCGTGAGGAAGTAGATCGTCTTCTTGCCCTCGCGGGTCACCTTGACCAGCGCGTTCGTGAGCGCCTCCTCGCTGACCTCGGTGATCCGGTGGGTGTTGGAGCCGGCCTCGAACACCGTGGTGCCGTACTGGCGGATCCCGTACTGGTGGGCCAGGGCCGGGTTCTTGTCCGGGTCCACGTAGGTGACCTTGAGCCGGGGCGTCTCATCCGCGTACCGGTCCAGCAGGTCCTTGATCTTGGCCCGCTCCTCCGACCCGTCCGAGAAGAACGCGGTGACCGTCACGTCCTTGTCGAGATCCTTGAGCACCTTCAGGGTTTGGTCCGACAGGGTGTAGAGCTTCTGCTCGGTGAGGTCCCACTTCTCGTTGTGCCGGATCGACAGCACGTTCACGATCACCAGGATGCCGAGGAACGCCAGCGTGATGGCCAAGGCGTTGGCCCCGTGCCGGGCGGCCCGGGTTCCGGGTGCCCGTACCAGCAGGTGCCGCTCGGCCACGAAGAAGAACAGGAGGGCCGCCCCGCCCACCACGCCCAGGATCCACAGCAGGGCCTTCTGCGTGGGGTAGTACTCGGTCACGAACAGGCTCGCCAGCACGAACAGCGCGCCGACGACGCCTGCCACCTTGCTCGAAACCTTCATGGTCGCCCGGGGGCGAAGCTCGGTTGCCATGGCTCACCTCCAGCGGTTCGACTCGAGAACCCGGTGGGTCAGGAACAGCCCGAAGGCCGCCACCGAGACGTAGTAGATCACGTCCTTCACCTCGATCACCCCCTTCAGGAACCCTTCGAGGTGGGTGATGATCGACAGGTGCTCGAACACCTTGGCGAAGTCTCCGCCCAGCTCGGCCGCCCAGCCCAGGAGCCAGAAGACCAGCAGGATGCCGAAGGTGAGCACCGCCGCGATGATCTGGTTCTCGGTCAGGCTCGACGCGAACAGACCCATGGCCACGAACGCGCCGATCAGGAGCAGCATGCCGAGGTACCCCGAGAAGATCGGGCCCCAGTCCACGGTTCCGTAGGCCCAGACCAGGAGCGGCATGTACACGGTGAGGAGCAGCATGCCCCCGAGCAGGGCCACCGCGGCCAGGAACTTGCCGGCCACGATCTCGCCCAGCCGAACCGGCGAGGTAAACAGGAGCTGGGCCGTGCGGTTCTTTTTCTCCTCGGCCAGCAACCGCATCGTCACGATGGGCACCAGCAGAAGGAGCGTCACGGCCATGTTCTGGAACGTGGGCTGGAACACCATGCGGTTCACGTTCACGTGTCCGCCCAACTGGGGCATGCGCATGAGCTGGAAGCTCTGCATGCTGTACCAGGTGATGATGTTGTAGAACAGAAGCCCGCTGATCCCCAGGAACACCGTGGCCACCACCCACGCCATGGGCGAGACCAGGTACGTCCGGAGCTCCTTGCCCGCGATCGTCAGCACCCGGCTCATGCCGTTCCCTCCGCCGCGCTGGGGGCCGCCTCGTCCGCGAGGGCGGCCGGGACGTCCTCTGTGGTGAGTTTCAGGAACACCTCCTCCAGGCTCACGGCCACGCCGGTGAGCTCGAGCAAGCCGGCGCCGCTCTCCACCGCCACCCGGGCGACGTCCTCGCGCACGTCCCGATCGAGCTGGCTCTCGATGCGCACCCGACCGTCGTCCTCGGCCTCCACGTCCAGCACCCCGTCCAGGGCCATGAGCTTCTGCACCAGGTCCTGGCTGGGCCGGGCCACCCGGATCAGGATTCTGCGGCTCGTGCCCATTTGGGTGCGCAGGTTGTCGGCCGTGTCCACGGCCACGATGCGGCCCTCGTTGATGATGATGACCCGGCCGCACACCGCCTCGACCTCCTGCATGATGTGGGTCGAGAGGATCACCGTGTGCTCCTGCGCCAGATCTTTGATGAGCGCCCGGATCTCCAGGATCTGGACGGGGTCGAGCCCCACGGTGGGCTCGTCCAGGATCAGGACCGGTGGGTTGTGCAACAGAGCCTGGGCCAGCCCCACTCGCTGGCGGTACCCCTTCGACAGATTCCCGATCAGCCGCCGGGCCACGTGGTCCACGCCGCACTTCTCCATGGCCTGGCCCATCGCCCGCTTGAGGTCTGCGCCCCCGAGCCCCTTGAGCCGGCCGGCGTACGACAGGTACTCCTGCACCGTGAGCTCTGGGTAGACCGGAGGCTCCTCGGGCAGGTACCCCACGTTGCGCTTGACCTTGAGCGGCTGCTCGAAGATGTCGTGCCCGGCCACCCGCGCCGTTCCCGAGGTGGGGGGCATGAAGCAGGTGAGAATCTTCATGGCCGTGGTCTTCCCGGCGCCGTTCGGGCCCAGGAGCCCCACGATCTCACCCCGCTCCACGTGGAACGACACGCCGTCCAAGGCGCGCACATCCCCGTAGTACTTGGTGAGGTTCTCGGCTTGGATCATGACGTCCTCCTCAGATGTCCACACCAGACCCGGGAAAAGGGGGGCGGCGGCCGGGCCGGCAACCCCACGTCGGCACTGCCGGAATCCCGCTGGAAAACAACCGGCTCCTCAAGATGTCACCTCAACTTTAGGAAGGCATTAGTCGGATATTAGAAAACGATGAGAGACCGTTCTATGTAACTTCGGTCTGCGGTCGTCGGTCGTCAGTCGTTGGTCGTTGGTCGAAAGTCGCCTCGGCATCGGAGTCGCGGGGGGCATGGGGACCAGGGGGCAGAGGACAGATGTCAGTGGACGGGTGGTGGTCCCACGACGTCGCTTTGGCCACAGTGCCTTTGCCTTTTTTACTGACTTCTGTCCTCTGAATTCTGTCTTCTGGCTCCTGAACCGCAGGCCCCTTGCCCCGCCGCCGGCGATGGGCCCGGGCCACCGAACGTTACCCTCCCCGTTGCCGGGCCCCGCACAGGGCCTGATGGGGCTTCCCAGCCGAACCCATCCTTGACCCCGATCATGGCCCCGGGCCGGCGGGTCGAGTAACCTGAAGCCGTTCCCGCGACCGGGCCGTCTGGCCCGTTTCGATGTCAGGAGGTGTTCGATGTCCGTTTCGTTTCGCCGGGTCTTGCTCGGGGCCGTGCTCGGTCTGGGGCTATTGGGGACCCCTTCCGCCTGGGCCGCGTCGACGGTGAGCTGCCACTGTTTCCGGGACCGGAGCTACGATCCGGCCCGGCCGGCGGCGGCCGACACCTATGTGTTGGCCACATCGCGCAACTCCCTGTTGGCGGCCGTGTTCGGGGTGTCCAAGGGCACGGTGGTGCGCTCGCTCATGACCGGGACCGCGCCCGAGGCCCTGTGGGCCGCCCACGGTCTGGCCGCGCGCACCGGGCTGCGGGCGAGCGACCTGCTCGCAGCTCACGGTCAGACCGGCTCCTGGGCCCGGGCGCTGGAGCTGGGGTACGACCCGGCCCGGATCGGAGGGAAGGTGGGAGAGTTGGTACGGGCCGGCCAGGACCCAGCCCCTGCCGTGGTGGACGAGATCCTTTCGACCCGAGTGGGCGTGCCCGGGGACCAGATCGCTGCCCTGCGGGCCGTGGGCGCCTCGGACGCCGAGACCGTGGCCGCGAGCGTGCTGGGTCGCCTCACGGGAAAGGATCCGGTGGGTTTTTTGAAACAGGTACGGGCGGGCAAGGCGACCTGGGGCTCCCTGTTCCACGACGCCGGCGTGGCCCCCTCGGACATCGACGACGCCATCGCCAGGCTGCTGCGTTGAGCCGCGGAGGGGGGCCTTCCCGATCTGGCACGGAGGCGTCGCCCCCCAGAGAGCGCCCCGCCCAGCTTCGAGTCAGCAGCACCACTTTCGGCCCGTTGCCCCCAGCAACGACCGCCTCCATCTCCTCGCGGGGTCGAGAATCTTTGCGAGTGAGGCCGTAAAGTTTTTTCCGGCGAAAGTCGATAATCTTTAGGGTCAGCATCAGGCTCAGTGCCGACCGAGCGCCGAAGCCGGGCTTCCCAGGCACGCCGAAGTTCGGCGTCCGGTCCGGGCGTCGGAATCCGGATGGGCTTGTCCCGTGGCTAGATCCAAAGAAAAGAGGTGTAGCTGTGAACATCGCGACCCGCATGAGCTTGTCGATGGGGGTGATCGTCGTGGCGGTGGTCGTGGGAGCGGGGGGCGCCTACCGACAGGTGCGAAACATGGAGTACGACGGCCGGGTGGTGAACCACACGGGCATCGTGCGTGGGGCCACCCAGCGCCTCGTGAAGCTGGAAATGGCGGGCCGGCCGAACGACAAGCTCATGGAGAAACTGGATCGGCTGGTAGCCGCTCTGATCCAGGGAGACGAGGAACTACGGATCCCGCCGGCCACGGATTCCGCATACCGTGAGAAGATGGTAGCGGTTCAAAAGGCCTGGAAACGGCTTCGACGGGCTGTCCTCAAAGCACGCTCAGATCCTTCTCTGTGGGGCAGAGTCGTAGACGACAGCGAAAAGTATTTCGGGTTGACGAACGAAGCGGTGTTCGCGGCCGAGAGGTTCAGTCGGGCCAAGGTAACCTGGTTCTTGGTGGCGCTTTCGGTCGTGACCCTGTCGATTCTGGCGGCGGTGGGCGTGGTGTGGAGGACTCTCCTCACACGGGTGGCAACGCCGTTGCGGTACGTGGCCGAGCGGTTGCGGCGGGTGGCCGACCGGGACGTGACCGTGACTCTCGATCTGGGAAGCGACGACGAGATCGGTGAGGTCGCGGCTTCGGCCAACGCCATGATCGAGACCCTCCGTAGCCTGGTGGTCCAAGCCTCGGAGGCGAGCCAGGAGCTGGCCTCCATTTCGGAGGAGCTCTCGGCAACCACGAACCACATCGCTTCCAGCACCGAAGAGATCTCGGCCCAGTCCCGTGAGGTGGCAGCCAGCGCCCAGGAAATGAGCTCCACCGTTCAAGAGGTGGCTCGGAATGCCCGTGCCGTGGACGAGGCCACGGAGGAAGCTCGGCGTTCCGCCACCCAAGGGGGGGAGGTGATCTTCGAGACGGTGGCGGCGATGAATGAGATCTCGAGGGTGGTGGAGCACGCGGCCTCGACCGTCCGCTCGTTGGGGGAGGAGACCGAGAAGATCGGCAACGTCGTCCAGGTGATCCAAGAGATCGCAACCCAAACCAACCTGCTGGCTCTGAACGCGGCCATCGAAGCGGCCCGGGCGGGCGAGCACGGAAAGGGGTTCGGGGTGGTGGCTGCGGAGGTGCGGGAACTTGCCGGAAAGACCGTGAAGGCCACCCAGGAAATCGAGGCCACCATCACCCGCATTCAACAGGAGAGCCGGAAGGCGGTCGACGCCATCGACGAGGGGATGTCCACCGTGTCCCGAAGCAAGGATCTCGGGGAGAAGGCCGGCCGCTCGGTCCAGGAGATCGAAAGCAAGGTGGTCGATGCAGCCGGCCAGGCCCGACAGATCGCCGAAGCGACCGAGCGGCTTTCGGCCACCATCCGGGACATGGCCGTCAATATGGACGAGATCGCCAAGGGCGTGGCGCAGACCCTGGGGGCCAGTTCCGAGGTGGCGTCCACCGCCGAGACCGTGGCCTCTCAGGCCGAGGAGATGCAGGCGCTCACCTCCCGGTTCCGGGTCGCCTGAGAGACATGTCCGATTTGGGGGCGGCTGGCCCCGGCGGGGGCGAGTGCGGGGCTCGCCCCCCTCGCCCGTTCACCTCTGGCGATGGAGAGGCTCATCCGAGCGCTTCGTGGGCCTTCTGGAGCTCCTGGATGATCGGGATCCCTTGGGGGCAGGTCTCTTCGCATGCGCCGCAGGCCACGCAGTTGTCGGCCCGTTCGTCCGCAGGCGTGAACCGCTGGTACCGCCGACGTACGGCCTTCCAGTCCTCGAACATGTTCGCGTCGTTCACCAGCTCGAAGATGCGGGGGATGTTCACCCCTTGTGGGCACGGGAGGCAGTACTGGCAGTAGGTGCACGGCACCCGCACCCGCTGGCGGTACCACTCCCGGGCCTGGCGGACCCGTTCCTCCAGATCGGGCCCCAGCGGCTCGTCCGAGCGGTCGGCGGCTCGGGCGTTGGCCTCGACCTCGGCCACCCGGCCCATTCCGCTCAGGACCACCGAGACCTCGGGATGGCTCCACACCCACCGCAGGGCCGCGGCCGCGGGATCGGTGCCCTGCCAGATCTCCGACAACCCCCGTCCCTCGGCCCGGGCCAGCCGGCCGCCGCGCAGGGGCTCCATGACCACCACGCCCAGCCCCTTCCGGGCGGCGTACCGGATCCCCTCGGTGCCTGCCTGGACCTCCTCGTCCATGTAGTTGTACTGGACCTGACAGAAGTCCCAGTCGTAGGCGTCCACGATCTCGCGGAACACGGGGAGCCGGTCGTGGAACGAGAACCCCACGAACCGGATCCGGCCCTGGCGGCGCTTGCGCTCCAGGAACTCCAGCGCGCCCAGCTCCCGAAACCGCTTCCAGAACCGATGGTTCACGCTGTGGAGCAGGTACAGATCGATCCGGTCGGTGCGGAGCCGGTCCAATTGCTCCCCGAAGATCCGCTCCAGGTCGCTCGGTTCGTGCACGAACCACGGCGGCATCTTGTCCGCCAGGAGCACCCGGTCCCGCAGGCCGTCCGATAGGAGCCGCCCCAGGAACCGCTCGCTCTCGCCGCCGTGGTAGGGGTAGGCCGTGTCCAGGTAGTTCACCCCCAGCTCCACGGCGCGACGCACCAGCGCCCCGGCCGCGGGCTCGTCGATCCGGGTCTCGTCGTCCCCCACGGTGGGCAGGCGCATGCATCCCAGCCCTAGGGCCGATACGTCCAGCCCCGTGCGTCCCAGCTTCCGATATCGCATGATCCAGCTCCTGAAGGGGCGGTTATTAACCCGGCGGATAAACAGGCGCTATCGCTCCCTGCTCGGAGGGGCAAGGGACCTGCCGGAGAGCCGGGCGCGGCCCCTTAGCTC
>JAADGT010000180.1 GCA_013152215.1 Deltaproteobacteria bacterium | reverse complement strand
CGAGGCCGTTCAGCGAAGGAGGGGCCCCCAGCCCCACCCCCTGGGAAAACCACGGGATCTCGGAAACGCCACACTAGGTGGATCATGGGCAACGATCGAGTCGACACGCCTCCCCCCAAGGGAACCTTCCCCTCCCCCCGGCGATGGAAGCTCGCCCTGCTGGCGAGTTCGCTCGCGGCCCTCGGCCTGATGGCCGTGGCCGCGGTGCGCGAGAACCTGTGGCTGGAGTGGCGGACCTACCAGCGGGCCTACCGGGAGGCCGTGCGGGCCCGGGCCGCGGACGACCGGGCCCGGGCCGCGGCCGAGCGGATGGGGGTGGAGGTCCAGCAGGTGGTGCTCCCCGAGCTGGGCCGCCTGGACCGGTGCGTCACCTGCCACGCCGGCATCGACAACCCCAACATGGCCGACGCCGAGCAGCCCCTGCGGGCCCACAGCGGCGACTGGCTCAAGATCCACCCCCTGGGCCGGTTCGGATGCACCGTGTGCCACGACGGCCAGGGCCGCGCCCTCGAAAAGGACGACGCCCACGGCAAGACCCGGTACTGGCCCGAGCCCCTGCGCACCGGCACCCTGGTGTACACCAACTGCGGCCGGTGCCACCATGAGAACGACCTCTACGGAGCCGAGGCGGTTCAGTACGTGGCCGGCATCCCGCCTCGCCCCATCACCGAGGACGAGCTGGACGCCGCGCTTCCCGGGGACGCGTCCATCGCCCGGGGCAAGCGGCTCGTGCTGGAGCTCGGCTGCCTGGGCTGCCACAAGTACAGGAACCGCGGGGGCTCCCTGGGGCCGGACATCACCCACGTGGGCGACAAGGGGCCCCACGGGTTCGACTTCTCGAACATCCAGGGCGAGCACACGGTGCGCCAGTGGCTGTTCGAGCACTTCAAGCGCCCGGCCGCGGTCAGCCCGAACACCCTGATGCCCGACCTGGGGCTCACCGACCGGCAGGCCGAGGACCTCACCAACTACATGCTGAGCCTGCGGGCCAAGACCGCACCGGCCTCCTACACGCCGCCCCCGCCTCGGGGCGAGGGCAGGCCCGTGGACGGCAAGCGGCTGTACCTCATGTTCTGCTCGGCCTGCCACGGCCGGGAGGGCCAGGGCAGCACCGTGCGCGACCCCTTGCTGGCCGAGGCCGCCGATCCGCCCCTGGACCTGATGGTGCCGTCCCTCAACAACCAGGGCACCCTGGCCGTGGCCAGCGACTATTACCTGGCCACGATCATCCGAAGCGGCCGGCCGGACACCACCATGCTCGCTTGGGGCGATGCGGAAGGAGGCGGGCTCCTGCCCGACGAGGTGGACCGGGTCGTGGCCTACATCCGGTCCTGGCAGCTGTCGGGCCCGGAGCGAACCCGAATCGCCTCGTCCAGGGGGGACGCCCGCTCCGGCCGGATCCTCTTCCGCCGCAACTGCGCCTCGTGCCACGGCCGCCGGGGCGGGGGCGGCATCGGAACCTCGCTCAACTCCCCCGGCTTCCTGGCCGCGGCCTCGGACGCGTTCCTCGCCGCCACCATCCTGGACGGCCGGGAGAACACGGCCATGCCGAGCTGGCGCCGGTTCACCGAGCAGGAGGTCTCGGACCTGCTGGCGTATCTGCGCACCTGGCAGCCCCGGCGCAGCGACCGGGCCGCGGTGCTCTCGCTGCTCGAGACCGGCGACCCCCGGGCCTCGGAGCGGATCGGCCGGATCCTGTACCGGACCAACTGCCGCACGTGCCACGGCCGAGACGGCATGGGCGACCTGGCCGTGTCCCTGGCCACCCAGGAGTTCCTCACCCTGGTGGACGACGCCTACCTGTACGAGACCATCGCCTCCGGCCGGCCCGGAACGGGCATGCCGGCCTGGCGTCACCTCACGAGCGAGGACGTGGCTTCCATCATCCGCTTCCTTCGCTCGTGGCAGACCGAGCCCAGCCGCACCCCGCCCTCGGGGGCCGAGCGCGGCGACCCGTGGGTGGGCCGCACCCTGTACCGGGACAACTGCAGCAAGTGCCACGGCGACTCGGCCGAAGGCGGGGTCGGGCCCCAGCTCAACAACCCGGTGTTCCTGGCCTCGGCAACGGACGGCATGATTCTCGAGTGGATCCGCAACGGCAAGGTGGGCACGCCCATGCTGGGGTTTGCCCGGGCCGAGCAGGGGATCGGCGAGCTCACCGACCGCCAGATGCGCGACATCGTGGCCTACCTGCGCACCTTCCAGGATCGGCCGCGCGTATCGGTGAAGCGCTCCCCCCACGGGGTGCCCCAGCTCGGGGAGATCTGGTACCGGGAGTCGTGCTCCCAGTGCCACGGCGAGGCCGGGGAGGGGGCGAGCGGGCCGGCCTTGGCCAACCTCTCGTTCCTCAGAAACGCCTCGGACGGGTTCCTCATGGCCACCATGGCCATGGGCCGAGACGGCACCGAGATGCGACCGGTCAAGAAGGGGCCCCAGTCCATCCTGGATCTCACCAGCGACCAGATCAACGACATCGTGGCCTACCTACGGTCCCTGGAGCACACCCGGCCCCCAGGGGCCACCCCCCACCGGTTCGTGATCCCGTGGGATCTGGCCCGGGGGAAGAGGCTGTACGAGGCCAACTGCGCTGGGTGCCACGGGATCAACGGAAAGGCCGAGATCGACGAGCCCAAGCTCTCGTCCTGGGCGCCGGCGCTCAACAACGAGGGGTTCCTGGCCGCGGCCACGGACGGGTTCCTCCAGGCCACCATCGTGGTGGGCCGCACGGGCACGGCCATGCGGCCCTTCGGCCACGGGTTCAACGGCCTGGTGGACCTCACCATGGACGAGATCGACGACCTCGTGGCCTACATCCGCCACTGGTCCCGGGCGGCGCCCTCTCCCATGACCCTGCCGGCCGAGCGCAGCATGCTGGCGGCGGCCCCGGCCCGGTGAGTAGGTGAAAACGGGAATTGAACGCACGAGGGGCCTTCGAGCCTTCCCGCTTTCCAGCCTTCTAGCCTTGTAAGGAGAAGACCCATGCAACGCCGTCGCGGACCCGTCCACTTCGACCGAAGGGAGTTCCTCAAGATGGCCGCCGGAGCCGGCGTCGTGTGCGCCGCCTCCAAGCTGGCGCCGCTGGAGCTCATCGAGGCGGCCCACGCAGCGCCTGCCAAGCCCCCCGCCGGGGTGAAACTGCTCCAGTCGGCCTGCCCGTACTGCGGGGTGGGCTGCGGCACGCTGATCAAGGTGCAGGACGGCAAGGTGGTGGGCATGGTGCCCGACAAGAAGCACCCCACCAACCGGGGCATCCAGTGCATCAAGGGCCTGAACGCCCACGAGCCGATCTACCGGGATCGGCTGACCAAGGTCCTGGTGCGAAAGGACATGAGCGACCCCCTGCGGGGCCACGTGTCGTCCACCAAGGGCCGGTTCGACGACGGCGTGTTCGAGGAGATGCCCTACGAGGAGGCCGAGGAGCTGGTGGCCGAACGGATCGCCGAGATCATCAAGGCCAAGGGCGGCAACGCCGTGGGCCTGAACGGCTCGGGCCAGCTCACCATGGAGGCCCAGTGGATCGAGAACCTCCTCATGAAGGGGGTGATCGGGTCCAACTCCATCGAGGCCAACGCCCGCATGTGCATGACCTCGGCCGTGACCGGGTACTTCCACTCCTACGGCTCCGACGCGCCGCCCACGAGCTACGAGGACATCGAGCACGCCGACCTCATCTGTTTCTGGGGCCACAACGCGCGCGAGGCCCACCCGATCCTGTTCTGGCGGGTGGCCGACTACAAGAAGCGCTCGGGCATCCCGACCCTCGTGGCCGACCCGAGGAAGACCGGCACGGTGATCGGGCTGGAGTCCATCGATCCCCGCAACAGCTACCACCTGCAGACCCTGAACGGCGACATCGGCTACCAAAACGCCATCGCCCACGTGCTGCTGACCAAGTACCCCCAGGCGATCATGCCCGAGGAGTGGCTCGACAAGAACGTGAACGGTTGGCGCGAGTACGTCACGGGGGTCAAGGAGCGCTACTCGCCCCAGCAGGTGGTGGAGCGGCAGCGGATCTTCGAGAACGGCCGGGTCACGGTGGAGACGATCGAGCGGGTCGCCAAGGAGTGGGCCGCGGCCACCGTCAAGGGCCGGCAGCGGGGACGGGGAGGGGTGCTCTCGTTCTGGGGCATCGGATACAACCAGATGCTCCACGGCCAGCACAACACGATCAGCATCATCAACCTTCACCTGATCACGGGCAACATCGGCCGGCCCGGGTGCGGCACCCACTCCCAGACCGGCCAGCCCAACGCCATGAGCGAACGGCTGATGGGCGGGCTCACCGGGCGGCTGCCGTTCAACCAGCCCCTCAAGAACGAGCAGTGGCGCAACCACATCGCCGACGCCTGGCGGGTTCCCAGGGAGCGGCTGGCCCAGACCGCGCTGCTCCAGAACCCGGGCATGGTCATCGGCATGATGGAGCGGGCCCTCAAGGGGGACCTGCTGGCCATGTTCTGGATGTACACCACCCACGTGCACCTGCCCGACGTGGAGACCCTGGTGCGACCCGCCATGACGAAGATGTTCTGCGTGGTCCAGGACATCTACCGCCACGCCCCCAACCTGCTCTACGCCGACGTGGTGTTCCCGGCCGCCACCTGGGGGGAGTGGCCCGGCGGCACCTACATCCAGTCGGAGCGGCGCATCTACGTCTGCGACGGCACGGCCAACCCCCCGCCCAACTGCCGGCCGGACATGGACATGGCCATCGACAAGGGCAGGGCCATCGCCCGCAAGCTCGGGCTGGACCCGGACCGGATCTTCCCCTACGAGAAGAAGGTCCGCATGGGCAACGGGCTCATGGCCTACGACCCAGAGGACGTGTTCCGGGACATCGTGGCCGCGAGCAAGGGCTCGGACGCCGACGTCACCGGCATGCTCGAGGTGGAGCGCCAGGACGGCATCCGCCTCTACGACCAGCTCCGAAGGCTCCGGGGCGTCCAGTGGCCCGCCCCCACCGCGGAGCTGGCCCGCAAGGGCGGGGTGCCCCGCCGGTACCTGGGCCAGGAGGGCTGGGCCGGCAAGCCCTACGGCGCGTTCCGCCACAAGGACGGCAAGGCCCGCATGAAGCTGTGTGAGCAGGACTACTCCCGGCTCAAGGAGATCACCGGCGAGCTCATGCGGTACGGCTACCGGGACCTGCCCGGCGCCGGGCCGTTCTTGATCGACAACCTGGCCGAGGCCAAGAAAAAGGGGATCAAGAACCTCCTTGTGCAGGCCCGGGACGCCGGCCTCACGCCCGAGCTCCCCGATCTGGACGCCTACAACGACCGGGGCCTGGCCCTGGAGGACCACAAGAAGAAGGACCTCTACCCCTTCTGGCTGTCGCTCGGCATCGTGTACGAGCACTTCCACACGGCCAAGACGATCCGGGGGCCGACCACCCTGAAGCTCGTGCCCGAGCAGTACGTGGAGGTCAGCCCGGAGGACGCCGAACGGTTCGGGCTGGAGGACGGCGACAGGGTGAGGGTGGTCACCCGGCGGGGCTCGTACGAGGCCCGGGTGTCGGTGGGCGTGGAGAGCCTGGTCCGGCCGGCCCGCACCGAGGTGCCGCCGGGGCTCCTGTTCAGCCCGTGGAACCTGTCGGTCGCGGACAGCGCCGATCCGACCAAGAACCGGTGGCTGGTGAACGCGGTGAGCCATCGGGCCTGGGACCCGGTGAGCGGACAGGTGGACTACAAGAAGCTCGCGGCCCGCATCGAGAGGGTGTGAGGCCCGGGGGCCGGTCGGGATGGAGCGCAG
>JAADGT010000160.1 GCA_013152215.1 Deltaproteobacteria bacterium | reverse complement strand
TGGCCGCGGAGGCCCGGCAGGGTCACGTCCACGGCCTCGCCGGCGAGCCGACGCTCCAGCTCGGCCGCCCGCAGGGCCTCCTTGCGCTCGGCCAGGGCCGCCTCGATGGCGGCCTTGACCTCGTTGGCCACCTTGCCCACCCGGGGCCGCTCGGCCGGGTCGAGCCGGCCCATGCCCTTCAGGCAGGCCGTCAGCTCACCCTTCCGGCCCAGGTACCGGACCCGCAGGGCCTCGAGGGCGGCGGTGTCGCCCGCGGCGCGGATCTCCTCCACGGCCTGGGCGCCGATGGCTTGGAGCCGGTCGATCATCGTCGGAGACGCAGACAGGGCCCGGCGCTCAGCCGGCCGAGCGGACCTCGTCCACGATGCGGGCGAAGTCCTCGGGGTGGCGCACGGCGATCTCGGCGAGCATCTTTCGGTTCAGCTCCACCCCGGCCTGCTTGAGGGCGTGGGTCAGGCGGCTGTACGAGGTGCCGTGCATCTTGGCGGCCGCGCCGATGCGGGTGATCCACAGACGGCGGAACTCGCGCTTCCGGTTCTTGCGGTCCCGGTAGGCGTACACCCAGGCGCGGTGCAGGGTCTCGGTGGCGGCCCGCAGGGTGCGGCGCCGGGCGCCGTAGAACCCGCGGGCTTGCTTGAGGACCTTCTTGCGCCGCCTGCGCGAGGCGACGGACGGACGCGAACGTGCCATGGCTTTCTCCTTTGCTCAACAAAACCGTCCCCGCGGCCGGTCCGGGTCGGACCCCCTATCCCCCAGGCACATGGCAAGCCCGGGGATCAGGTGCGCTCCGCGGGGATCAGGGGGGGTCAGGCGTAGGGCAACAGCTTCTGCATGTGCCGGGCGTGGCTGGCGTCCACGAAATCGGGCCGACGCAGCTGCCGCTTGCGCTTGGCCTTCTTGCCGCCCAGCAGGTGGCTCCGGAACGCCCTGCGATACTTGAACTTGCCGGACGCGGTCTTCTTGAACCGCTTGGCCGCCGCCCGGTGGGTCTTCATCTTCGGCATGACGGTTTCCTTTCCCCGAAAGACTCAGGACTTCTTTGCGGAGCGAGACACGGGAGCGAGCAGCATGAACATGTTGCGCCCCTCCATGCGGGGCGGGTGCTCCACCCTCACGTCGTCGCCCAGGTTCTCGAGCATCTTCTGGAGCTGCTGCAGGCCCCTCTCCGGCAGGGTGACCTCCCTGCCCCGGAACATCACGGTGACCTTGACCTTGTGCCCCTCGGCGAGGAACTCCCGGACCTTCTTGAGCTTGACCTGGAAGTCGTGCTCGTCGGTCTTGGGCCGGACCTTGACCTCCTTGACCTGGGTCTGGACCTGGCGCTTGCGGGCCTCCTGGGCCTTTTTCGCCTGGTGGTACTTGAACCGCCCGTAGTCCATGATCTTGCAGACGGGCGGGCGGGCCTGGGGCGCCACCTCCACCAGATCCATGTCCATCTCCTCGGCCATGGCCAGGGCCCGTTCGATGGGCAGGATCCCCAGTTGCGTGCCGTCGGGGCCGATGGTCCGGACCTCTCGGACCCGGATCATGCGGTTGATGCGGGGTTGATCAGCGATGGGGCACCTCCTCGGTCAGGTCGTTCAGCGTCGATCCTCCAATCGGGGCAGGTCGGCCTCGGCAGCCACCCGCTCCACGAACTCGTCCAGCGCCATGGTGGGCAACGGGTCCCCCGACCGGGGCCGGGGGCTGACCGTGCCGTCCGAGACCTCGCGGTCGCCCAGGACCACCATGTACGGCACCTTCTGGACCTGGGCCTCGCGGATCTTGTAGCGGAGCGTCTCGTTGCGGGCATCCACCTCCACCCGCACCCCCCGCGAACGCAAAAGCCCCTCCGCCTTCCGGGCGTAGGGGACGTGTCGGTCGGCAATGGGCAGGAGGACGACCTGAACCGGGGCCAGCCAGGTCGGAAACGCTCCGGCGAAATGCTCGATCAAAATCCCGATGAACCGCTCGATCGACCCCAGGATGACCCGGTGGAGCATCACCGGCCGGTGGCGTTCCCCGTCGGGCCCCACGTAGGTGAGATCAAAGCGCTCGGGAAGGGTAAAATCGGCCTGGATTGTAGCACACTGCCACTTTCTGTCAAGCGCGTCCCGCAGTTTCACGTCGATCTTGGGGCCGTAGAACGCGCCCTCGCCCTCGCACACCCCGAACTCCATGCCCCGGCTGCGCAGGGCCTCCTCCAGGGCCCGGGTGGCCCGCTCCCAGGCCTGGTCGTCGCCGATGGACTTCTCGGGCCGGGTCGAGAGCTCCACCTCGTACTCGAACCCAAAGAGCCCCATCACGTCCTGCACGAAGTCCAGGATGCCCGAGATCTCGTCGAGCAGCTGCTCCGGGGTGCACAGGATGTGGGCGTCGTCCTGGGTGAACCCCCGCACCCGGGTCAGCCCGTGGAGCACCCCCGACTTCTCGTGCCTGTGCACGGTGCCCAGCTCGAAGAACCGCAGGGGCAGATCCCGGTACGAGCGTACCCGCGACCGGTAGATGACCATGTGGGCCAGGCAGTTCATGGGCTTGATGCCGTAGGCCTGGCCCTCCACCTCGGTGAAGTACATGTTCTCGCGGTAGTTGTCGTAGTGGCCCGAGCGCTCCCACAGCTCCCGGCGCAGGAGCTGGGGCCCGATCACGATCTGGTACCCCCGCCGCAGGTGCTCTCGGCGCTCGAAGTCCTCGAGCAGCGTGCGCACCAGCGCCCCCTTGGGATGCCAGATCACCAGCCCGGGCCCCACCTCGTCCTCGATGGAGAACAGGTCGAGCTCCCGCCCCAGCTTCCGGTGGTCGCGCTTTCGGGCCTCCTCCAGCAGCCGGAGCCTCTCTTGGAGCTGCTCCTTGGTGGGGAACGCGGTGCCGTAGATCCGCTGGAGCATGGGGTTGCGCTCGTCGCCCCGCCAGTAGGCCCCGGCCACGGACAGCAGCTTGAACACCTTGACCCGCCCGGTGCTCGGCACGTGGGGGCCCCGGCACAGGTCGGCGAACTCCCCCTGCTCGTAGAGGGAGAGGGTGTCCTCGTCGGGCAGGTCCTCGATCAGCTCCACCTTGTAGTCCTCGCCCCTCTCCCGGAAGAATCGGAGGGCCTCCTCCCGGGGCAGCTCTCGTCGCCGCACCGGAAGGTCCTCCTTGACGATCCGAGCCATCTCGGCCTCGATGGCCTCCAGGTCGTCCGGGGTGAGGGGCCGGGGGGTGTCCAGGTCGTAGTAGAAGCCGTCGGCCGTGGCCGGCCCGATGGCCAGTTTCACCTCGCCCAGCACCCGCTTGGCGGCTTGGGCCATCACGTGGGACGCGGAGTGGCGAAGCACCTCCAGGCCCTCGGGGGTGTCGCCGGTGAGGATCCGCAGACGGCAGTCGGCCTCCAGCGCTGTGGTCAGGTCCACCAGCCGGCCGTCCACCTCGGCCGCCACGGCCTCGCGGGCCAGGCGCTTGCCGATCGCCTCGGCCACCTGGAGGGGGGTGGCGCCCCGGGGAAGTTCCTTCACGCTTCCGTCGGGCAGGGTGACCCGGATCGTCATGGGAGAACTCCTTGGGACTCGGCGGCGGGGCCGAGCAACCGAGAAGGTAACTTGCACGAATCCTCCCCGCGGTTCGGCGGCGGGGGCATGGGACCTGCCTCCGGCCGGGTGCGGCCGGATCAGGGACCAGAAATCCAGACGGTCAACGGTCGTCGGTCAGGGCCTTCGGCCCGCTGGGCGGCGAGGCGGCGTGTTTGCGAAAAAGTAACTCGCATCGACCTAGTCCCGCAGTTCCGGCGGCGGGGCATGGGGTCTGTTTCCGGCCGCGCGCGAGGCCGGGCATGGGATTCGCCGCGCAGGCACGGGGCAACAATGATGGTTTCATGACCGTCCGGCTGAGAACAAACGGGTTCGCGGTACGAGCGTTGGAGGCGCTGCGCGGCGAGCTAAGGAGCCGCACGCGGCTCTCCAACAGACCCCATGCCCACCGAGATTTGGCGCGGTTCGAGCGCCGCCCAGCGGGCCGAAGGCCCGACGTCATTGGGCAGGCGTTCGGGCCAAAAGCAAAAAGGCACCGGTGGAGACCACGCGATGCCTCTTGGGAACGAGCAAGAAGTGGTAGGCACGGGCGGGATTGAACCGCCGACCCCCTGCGTGTCGGGCAGGTGCTCTCCCACTGAGCTACGTGCCTACAAGTGGGTCTCGCTCCGTCCGGGCCCGGGGCCCGAAGAACGCTCTCTATACCAGCGGGGCTCCGGGCGTGTCAATGGGGAAAAGCGACGGCTGGGCATCGACCGACGGCTTTTGACCGGCCCGCCTCCTTGACACTTCGCGGTCCGGGACCGTAGCCTGGAGAACTTCCACTCGACGATGCCGAGGTGCCGGATGTTTGGGATGGGAATGGGCGAGATCCTGCTGGTCCTGGGGATCGCCCTGATCGTGATCGGCCCGAAACGACTCCCCGACCTGGCCCGGGCCCTGGGCCGGGGGCTGGCCGAGTTCCGTCGGGCCACCGAGGACATCCAGCGCACCATCTATCAGGAGGTCCACAAGCCCCTGGACCCGCAGGAGCTCTGGAAGGACCTGGAGAAGGCCCGGGCCCAAACCAGGCCCGGCCCGCCCCCGGACACCGACGCCGAACCCCGTGCGGAGCCGAAGGCAAAAGAAAAAGAGGCCTCGGACCCCTCTTCCCCAGCGTAACCCGACACGGCCCAGACCCCCATGACCGACACCTCCACCCCGCCGCCTCTGGACCCCGAGGAACAGGAGAAGCTCCCGTTCACGGCCCATCTGGAGGAGCTGCGTCAGCGGTTGATCAAGTGCGCCGTGGCCGTGGTGGCGGGGTTTGCGGCGTGTTACGGGGTGAGCGACCGGCTGTTCAATTTTTTCGTGCAGCCCCTGGTCGCGGCTCTCCCCGAGGGGAGCACGCTGGCCATGATCCGGGTGCAGGAGGGATTCCTCACCCACCTCAAGATCGGGTTCCTGGGCGGGATCCTGCTCGCCAGCCCCGTGATCCTGTATCAGGCGTGGAAGTTCGTGGCGCCGGGTCTCTACCCTCACGAGAAGCGCTACGTGTGGCCGTTCGTGGGCACGGCCACCCTGTTCTTCTTTGCGGGGGTGACCTTCGCGTTCACGGTGGTGTTCCCGTTCGGGTTCAAGTTCCTGCTGGGCTACGCCGCCGGCGGGCCGATCCAGGCCTCGATTTCGATCGACGCCTACGTGGGGTTCGCGATCAAGCTCCTCCTGGCGTTCGGGGTGGTGTTCGAGCTGCCGGTCATCGTGTTCTTCCTGGCCAAGATGGGGCTGATCACCCACGCCACCCTCTCCCGGAACCGAGGGTACGCCGTGGTGATCATCTTCGTGGCCGCGGCCGTGCTCACCCCGCCGGACGTGGTGACCCAGCTGATGATGGCCGGCCCCCTCTGGATCCTGTACGAGATCAGCATCGTGGTGGCCCGGGTGTTCGGCCCGAAGCCCGGCGAGGAGGGGGAGGAGGACGAACCCACCGAGACCGCCGACGACCCGGCCGCGGCCGGGTAGCGGGGAACTTCGGCGGAGCGCGTCGCGCGCGGGGCATGGGGGCTGGGGGCTCCGATGAAGCGCGACGGCCGAGCAGCCTGGGCCGCCCGGCGCTGGCCCCTCCAGGCCCTGCGGGGCCCTACAACGGGGAAGGTAACGTTCCCTGATCCGGGGGCCACAGCCGGCGGCGGGGCATGGGGCCTGCTTCCGGCCGGGCGCGAGTGCAGCATCCGATCGCCGCGCCTTCGCATGCCGTTGTCGGAGTCGCTTGTTCGGGCGGT